>JACQWB010000182.1 GCA_016209385.1 Candidatus Rokuibacteriota bacterium | reverse complement strand
TCATGGGGGAGGCCTCGGAGGGGGCCCGGGTACCCACGCCGGAGGCGTGGGTGTCCCCCTCCGATTTGTGCTTACTCAGGAACGAGGGCCAGACGAATACGGATGGGGAAGCTCCCGGCCGCCGAGATGAACTGGGCGATATAGGGGCGAAAGCCGGGCGCGACGATCTCCACGGCGTGCCGGCCCGGCGGGAGCGGGAAGGCTCGGGCAACCAGTTGTTGAGCGGTGCCGAGCAGGCGCCCGTCGAGGAACACCTGAGCCTCTGGCGGGGTGGCGTCCACGATGAGATACGTGGGACCGCTGGGCGCGCCAGCTTCAAAGTCCGCCATGCGGCGTGAGGCGCTCAGAATGAGCGCACCAGACGCGGCTGGGCCGACTGCGGCCCCGCTAGCGACTACGGTAAGCTTTCCCCCGACCACGGCGATGCCGAGCATAGACCCGGCCCACGAGGCGGTGGGCAGGAGCCTGAGGCTGACCGCGAGGACGAGAACGAGGCCGAGAGCGAGCCGTTTCATGGACGATCCCTCCTCTCCCGAACGCTTGTCCTGAGTCTACATCCCCAAGAGGGACGGGGAAAGCGTCCCTCGAGGCGATCCTGACCCCTTTGCCCCTTACTGTCTCTCTCCCTGCCGACCCTTGACGTGTCGGGCCCCGCCGGTTTTATTCTTACAGTAAGAAAGGTACGTATGACCGTCCCAGCCAACAATGAAGGAGGGGACATGGCGGCAGTCCGGATCGGCCCGTCGCTCTTTCCCACGTGAGGATGCCACGGACGATCCTATTTCCGAGTACAGCGGTGATGCGCGAGGTCCTCGGCTGATCGCCGGCGGCGCGAGCGTCTCAGGGGTTCGAAAGCGCGATCCGATCGACGCCTGGAAGGTCCTCGCGCTGGCGGCGTCAATCGGCCTGCTCATCCTCGGCGCCAGCCCGCGCGAGGCGCCGGCGAGGAGCTACGCGCGTCCCCAGCCCGACCCCTGGTACACGATCGCCGTCGAGTTCGATCCCCGCTCCTTCCCGCCCGGCGTGACCACCCGGAAGCGCGAGGTCAGGCTGCCCTTCTACCAGGGGAGGGAGCGCCGGCGCACCCTGCACAACGAGAGCGCGACGCCGCTCCACCTCGTGCGGACGCTCTCCGGCCCACCCGATTGGCTCGGGCACGTCCCGCCGAACGAGGTCGCGGTGCGGAAGTTCCTCGGCGGGAAGGGCCACCGGATCGACTTCGAGAAGGACGTGTGGACCCCGGGGCACCCGGAAGACAGGCTCTATCTGTCGGAGATCCTCGTCGACCCGCGCGAGCAGGTCATCGGAACGATGGGCCCGGGACGGCCCGGGTCCCCGGTGCCGCCGCCTCCCCGGACCGTGCGCTTTCGCGCCATCCACGGCGATCGGGAGCTGATCCTGACCGCGACGCTGATCTACGAGGTGAACCCCGAGTACGATCCCGGCCGCAACAACGAGTACTACAACCTCAACTGGTTCCGCATCCGGTCGGTCGAGCTCGATCCGGCGCAGTTCCCGGCCGGGGTCAGGATCGCCGAGGACCGGAGCTCCCCGCACGCGCTCCTGAAGCTCTTCATCGTGAACGACGGGCCGACGCCGCTCTGGGTGACTGCCCGCTCGCCCGAGCCCGTCGCCTGGGTCATCCAGTTCCCGCCGGGCAAGATCCCCTACATGAAGCTGGCGCAGGACAGGGTCTGGTGGTTCCGCAAGCCCTCGAAGGGCTACGGCCAGGCCGGCGACGTCGGGGGCCTCGTGGAATCCTCCGACCCGGGAAACGGCTGGACGATCGACGAGCGCTACGTCATTCGGGAGTCCGGCGTGGCCTCCCGGCAGGTCCAGGCGGACGACCGACCCGCGCAGGTCGAGGTCCCGGCCCCGCAAGACTTCGCGCTCCAGGCCTTCTACGGCGACTCACCGGTGGCCCTCCGCGGCAAGATCGTCTACGCCCTCAACGAGCGCTACCGGCCGGACGCCGGCAGGGGCCCGATGGTGATGGCGTCATGCACCGGTTTCACGTGTCCGGGCGCCGAGCGGCAGCTCCTGTTCCTGCCCGCGCTGCTCGCCGGCCTGGCCGTCCTGAACCTGGTGTTCTTCGGGGCGCGGAGACGGCAGGGGGAGCGCCGGCTGTCGATCACTCTCGGCGTCGTCGTGAGCTTCGGCGAGGCCTTCCTGCTGTACGTCGCGTTCATCGCGATCAGCACGTGGGTCTTCGCGAACAGCGTGCAGTGGGTCGGCCTCCAGGGGCACACGCTGGTCGCGCTGATGCTGGGGCTAGTGTACCTCGCGCTGAGCCTGCCGCTGCTGCTGCGCTATCGCTGTTCCGTCCGGACCGCGTCGCTGTTCCTCGTGACCAGCGTCCTGCTCCTCCGCGGCATCGCCTGGCTCTCCGGCTACGGTTGAGACGTTCCCTGGAGAAGGTCACCGCGCTACGCGGGTGCGTCCCACCGGGGCTAAAGCCCCCTCTCAGCCGTTCCGCTCCGGGCAGAGCCGGCGGCGTCGGCTGCCGTCCTGGCCCTTCCCGCGTCAGGAGCATGGCCCGATGCGAAAGCGCGGATGAAGCGGCGGTCAGGGGGAACACGGGCGACCGTCCAGCTCAGATCGACCGGTTGTTCGGCCCCGGGACCCGAAGTAGAATTGGGCCGCTTCGGCTCCTGCGGCGGGTTCGCGGGGGAACGGGAGCCCCGAACGTGGTCAGGACCCGGGGGCAGCTGCCCCTGAACACGGAGGACACCATGCGTAGGCACGTCACCAGCGTTGCAATTGTGCTGCTCGCCGTCCTGGTCTTCCCGGCTGTGCCGAAGCCGGCGGTCGCCGCTACTTTCCCTTTGAAACCACCGTAGCGGCCGCGCGCCTCGTGCTGGGAGGCGTCCTCGAGGCGTTTCCCCGGCTCCAGATCTGCCTCGCCCACCTGGGCGGCGCCCTGCCGTATCTGAAGGAGCGGCTCGACCTCGGCTGGCAGGTCCAGCAGAAGTTCCATGCCAAGGGCGTGACGATCACCCGGCCGCCGTCCCACTACCTCACGCGCTTTTACCTGGACAACCTGGCCTACTCGGAGACGGCGTACTCCGATGCGGCGCTCCTCTGTGCCCTCGCCTGCGTGGGGAGCGACCGCGTCGTTCT
>JACQWB010000181.1 GCA_016209385.1 Candidatus Rokuibacteriota bacterium | reverse complement strand
GCTGGGGATCGAGTTCTTCCACCCCAGGTACGGGAAGGTGATCGTCGAGAACGACCACGCGGCCGGCATCGAGATCCCCTTCCGCCTTGTGGTGATGGAAGTAGACATGGGGACCATGATCAGCTACTACAAGCCGTCCCACATACTCGCCAAGTACCCGAAGCTCAAGGCCCTGGGCCAGGAGCTGGACGGAGTGGTGAAGAAGATCGAGAAGGCGGTGACCGAGTAGGCGGCGTGTTCGGGCCATGAAGCGATTCCGACTGGCAGGCTTTGCCCTCCTGGTAGCGTTAGCCGCGCTGATGGCGGGCTGCCAGAAGTCGTCGGAGCAGCTCATGGAGGAGGTCATGTCGGGAAAGAAGCATGAGCTTCCTCCAAAGGTCACGCTCGCCACCGAGCCGGCCTCCGTGAGCGTGGGCGAGGTGCTCCTGAAGGCCAGGGTCACCGACGTAGATGGGAGGGTCCTGGGGGAGAAAGCGAGGGTGCGGTTCCTGTACTGGAAGGCATACGAGAAAGTCCCCTCGACCCCGGAAGAGATCGTCAGGGAGGCTCCCGAAGTGGTCCGAGAGGGGGACCAGACCTACCGGACGAAGGTGAAGCTGGAGAAGGCCGGGGTGTGGAAGGTGTCGGTGAAGCTCGAGCGCGCTGAAAAGGAGCCCGCCCTGGCGACGTTTGCCCTCGATGTCAGGGGATAACCGGAGTCAAGTCTATCGTGAAGGAGGAGAGCTTCATGAAGAAATTGAGTCTATTGTCGGCGATGCTGGCAACCGGCCTCATGGCAGCTCTCGCCTCGGCAGGAGAGGTCAAGCTGCCGTCGGGTATCGTCATCGTCGAGAAGGTGGTGAACAAGCCTTACCCCGCCACAGTGGCCAGAGTTGAGGCAGCCGTCAAGGGTGCCAACCTGATCATTGTCGGCGAGCCTAACTACCAGCTGATGCAGCGGATGGTTGGGCGGGAGATCCGCGGCGCCAAGTCTTACTTCATCTTCCGGCCGAGCCTGGGGATCCCCATCTTCGAGAAGGACTTCAACGCCGCCCTCGAGATTCCGCTGAAGGTCCTCATCTACGACAAAGGAGGGAACCAGACGGTGATCCGCTACCGGAAACCGTCCAACGCCCTGGCCGACTACAACGGCCTGGACAGCCTTGGCAAGGATCTCGACGAGCTGATGGGCAAGATCACCGATGCTGCGGCGAAATGACTGGCACGCCGAGGGGAGAGAATCGATGAAGCCTCAAGTCGGGTCGGAGGTGGAGAAGCCCCGGGCAAAGCAATCCAGATCGCTTGAAGCCCTTCCCGGCTGACCCTGCTCCGCCCTCGCCTTTCTCGTCGGGAAAGGCCTCTCTGTTCTGGCCAGGGGCACGGTTTCTGTCATCGTGAAAGGGGCCTCTTCGCTTTCGAAGTAAGTGAGCGGACCCGGCCTGCCACCCATCACCTTCAGGGCATAGCGCCCGCTCCCCGCGCACGGTCGTGGGCCGGGAGGCCTGACGGATTCCTACGTCCCGAGGCCCGCGCCGTATCGGAAGACTTATACTATGTCCGGTCTCCGCTCGCTGCTCCTTCTGTGCTTCTTCCTCTCCGGAGCGACCGGGCTGATCTACGAGGTCGCGTGGACCCGGAGCTTGACCCTGGTCTTTGGGACGACCACCTTCGCCGTGAGCACGATCCTTGCGGCGTTCATGGCGGGTCTCGGCGCGGGGGCCTGGCTCTTCGGGCGGCTCGTCGACCGCTGGGGTCGGCCGTTGCGCACGTACGCGCTCCTCGAGCTTGGGGTGGGCGTGTTCGCGCTGGCGTTCCCGGTGGTCCTCCCCGGCCTGGTTCCCCTCTACCGGGCCGTCTGGGACCAGTATCACCCCTCATTCCTGGCCTTGAGCCTGCTCCGCTTCGGGATGCTCTTCCTGCTTCTCCTGGTCCCCACCATGCTCATGGGAGGGACCCTGCCGGCCCTGGTTAAGCATTTTGGGAGCGGCACGAGCGGCCTCGGCCGCCGGGCGGGGCTCCTCTACGGCCTCAACACCCTCGGGGCGGTCCTGGGCGCTGGCGCGGCAGGTTTTGCGCTCCTCCCCACGCTAGGACTCGGGATGACCACGACGCTAGCCGCGGCCTTCAACCTGGCCATCGGTGCTTTCCTCCTGGCGCTCTCGCGACCTGAAATAGCGGCCCCGCCGACACGAGGCCCCGCCACATCCCGTCCGGAAAAGCTCGCGGCCTGGCAGGCGGGAATCCTCTCCGCATTTGCCCTCTCAGGCTTCGTGGCGCTCCTCTCCGAGGTGGCGTGGACGCGCGGGCTGACCCTCGTGCTCGGCTCGTCCACTTACGCGTTCACGATCATGCTCGTGACCTTCCTGGCTGGGCTGGCGGGGGGGAGCCTCATCATGGCCCGCTTGCTTACTCGAAAGCCGGATCTCCTCTGGACCTTTGCCCTCCTTCAAATCGCGATCGGCGTCGCCTCGCTGGTCGGCGCTCACCTCTTCGCTGAGCTCCCCCTCTTCTATCTCTACCTGTTCAAAGCTGTGTCGGGCGTCTCACCCCTCTGGGTGGCGGGCCAGTTCGCTCTGGCGGGCCTCATCATGCTCCCACCCGCGCTCCTCATGGGCGCGGTCTTCCCGGTGGTCGTCCAGATGCTCGGTGGTCCGGCGAGCCGGAACGTAGGGGAGCAGGTCGGCCGGGCCTACGCGGCCAACACCGCCGGCGCCGTGCTGGGTGCCTTCCTGGGCGGCTTCCTTCTGCTCCCGAATATCGGAATCGCCGGTAGCCTGACCCTGGGGATTGCCCTGAGCCTGGTCGTGGCCCTGGGCCTGCTCGTCGCTTCGGGGCGACACTGGCGTGGAGCAAGCGTGACTACGGCGCTGCTCTTGTCGGTCCCGCTGCTCGCCCCGCGCTGGGAGGCCCTCGCGATGTCCGCGGGCGTGTACAAGGAGGCCCCCCTCTACCTGAGCCTCTATTCCTCCCCACGCGATGTCTTCTCCCGCCTGCTCCCCCAGTTTCGTCTCCTCTACTATCGAGAAGGCCCAACGGCCACGGTGGCGGTGACCGAGCGACCATCTCTCGAGGACCACCGCCATCTGGCGCTCTCGATCGACGGCAAGGTGGACGCCTCGACAGCAGGAGACATGCCCACCCAGGTGCTCTCGGGCCACATCCCCCTTCTGCTTCACCCGAGACCTGAGAAGGTTCTGGTCATCGGCCTTGCCAGCGGGGTGACAGTCGGCGCCGTCACGCGCCACCCCGTCCGCGAGATCACGGCGGTGGAGATCGAGCCTGCCGTGGTCGAGGCCTCGCGCCTCTTCGCTCCGGTCAACCACCGGCCGCTCGACGATCCTCGGGTCCGCCTCGTCGTGGACGATGCCCGGAACGTCCTTCTACTTTCCCGCGATCGCTACGATGTGATCATCTCCGAGCCCTCCAACCCCTGGATGAGCGGGCCGGCCAAGCTCTTCACGCGAGAGTTCTTCTGGCTCGGGCGCGAGCGGCTCGCACCGGGGGGCCTGTTCGTCCAGTGGCTTCAGCTCTATGGCATGACCGAGCCCTCTCTGAAGGCTCTCCTCAGGACCTTTCAGAGCGTGTTTCCTTACCTTCTGGTATTCCAGCCTGCTGCAGGCGACCTCCTCCTGGTTGGAGGGGTGGAGCCGCTCAGGGTGCCGGTGCCCGGAATCCAGGAGCGCATGCGGGTGACTGCCGTCGCCGCGGATCTCGCGAGAGTCCGAGTAGGCGATATCTTTGACCTCCTCACGCGCTTCCGATTTGGGGACACTGAGGCGCGGGCCTACGCAGGGGAAGGCCCGCTCAACACTGACGACAATGCCCTCATCGAGCTCTCGGCGCCGTGGGAGATGCACTTGGAGACCGCGGCCCGGAACGCCGAGGCGCTCGCTGGAGCAGGGGCCGGCATTGCCCGATATCTCGAGGCGGAGTGGACGTCGGCGCGGGAGCGCGCTGAATTCCTGAACGGACTCGCGGCAAGGGCGCTGGCATCGCGCGATTGGCGGCAGGCGGAGATGATCGCCCGCGACGGCCTCGCCCTCGCGGTTTCGCCGGAGGGGCTCTGGGTCCTCGGCGAAGCGCTCAAGCGCGAGGGGCACGACGCGGAGGCCGTGCGCCTCTGGGGCGAAGCCCTTGCGGTGGAACCGCGCCACGGCGGCGCCCTGCTGAGCCTCGCCCTCTATTATCACGAGCGCGGCGGGGTTCGTGAGGCGGAACCTTACCTCGAATCCTTCAGCGCGCGCTCCGCCGACAACCCGGTAGTCAACTTCCTCCTCGGCGTCAACCGTTACCAGCTCGGCCTCTACAGGGCAGCTGTGGCCTTCCTCTCCAGGGCTGAAAAGGTACCGGCCGGTGGCGCCGGTTCTGCCGGTTGGCTCACAGCCTACTTCTGGGGGGATAGCCTCGGGGTTGCTCGGCTTGCCCAGTACTACCTCCACCTCGCCTACAGCAAGCTCGGGAACCAGCGCGCCGCGGCTGAGGCCTGGGCACGGTTTCTCGGTCAGCTCGACGGCTGGCGACGGGAGCTGGAGCGCCGGTCGCCCGACCCGGTGAGCTTCTCCGTGATCGAGCACGTCCGGCTCAGGTCGGAGCGAGGGGTGCGTGTCCCCGAGGACGCCCATCTCTCTGAGGTCTTGACGCGACAGGTGATGGAGCCCCTGACCCGCTACTACAAGGGGGTGACCGCCTACCTCCTCGGGTATCCGGAGGTGGCGAGTGCCGAGCTGGAGGCGATGCTCACCCTCCTAGGCGAAGCCGCGGCTCGCTCCCGGGCGCGCTACTACCTGGGTCTTGCCGACTGGAAGCTCGGCCGGCTCTCCCGGGCGCGCCTCCACCTCGAGGGGTTCCTCGACCACCTGGAGGGCCCAGAGCGGCAGAGCCTGCCTGCCGCCGAGGCCTCCCGCGCCCTGGCGTCGATCTACTCGGCCCAGGGCCAGCGCGAGCAGGCCGCGGAGCACGAGCGCCGAGCCGCGGTAATCCTGAGAGCCATTGAGAGCCGGTAAGCCCCTCCGCTTGGTAGCCCCAACCTTTTCCGCCGTGCAAACGAATAGGGGGTGGAGGAGGTGAGGGATGATGAAGCGATTCAGCACTGTCTTGGTCATGCTCCTGGTGATCTGACGACTAGGGGGCAACGTGGCGGACTTGACAAGTTCCTTACGTTCGTATCGAGTTTGCGGTAGAATTGGCACAACGAGGGGGTGATGGGGATGTTCTTCACGCTGTTCGCGAAGGCCAAGACTGTCAAGGACCCTGTCTGCGGGATGGCGGTTCCGAAGGACGGGGCCTCCACGTATCAGTTCGTTGGGGAAACGTACTACTTTTGCTCCGAGCGCTGTCGCGACCGGTTTCAGGCGCTTCCGGCCCGATTTCTGGAGGAGGCCCCGATCAAACTGACCGATTCTTCCGGTTCGGGGGCTGCCTGCTGCTAGGGCCGCGCGGCGCTGGCAGGGGAGCGTCCTGGGCGCGATTGTTTTCCTTCTGATCTCCTTATAAGTTTCACGGAACGCAAGCCGCCACAGAAAGTCTCGCGCGATCCGCCAAATCTTGAGCGATCGAAAATCTCGGTAGATTCGTCTCATACTCCGTCGACAGTCAAAATTATAGAAGCCCGTTCCTCCTGGATCAGTCGTGGCTGACCGGTTCACTTACGTATCAGCTCCGAACGGTCGTGCCTCGAACATTGAAAGGACTGTCTGCGAACGGTCCAGGTGTTCCAGGTTCTCCCGGCCGAAGTTGACGGGGACTCATGTCCGGTCATGAAACGGAGGAGACGAACAAATGGCTGACCGAGTGCAGGTAACGTTACAAGTGGACGGGATGACGTGCGACGGGTGCGCCCGGCATGTGGAGAGCGCGGTGAGGGGTGTTTCAGGGGTCGAGGAGGCGACAGTGTCGACCTGGCAGGCCGGAAGGGCGACGGTGGTCGCCGACCCTGGGGTCACCGATGACACGCTGGCCCGAGCTATCGAGGCTGCCGGCTACCGGGCTCGCGTGCGAGAACGGCGGGCAGTTGGGGAGGGCCAGAGGTTCCCCTCGGGTGGTGAGCAGTACGACCTCATGGTGATCGGCGGCGGGTCTGCAGCGTTCGCCGCGGCTATCAAAGGAGCAGAGTTGGGGGCGAAGGTCGCGATTATAGAGGCTGGCACCATCGGCGGCACGTGCGTGAACATCGGCTGCGTGCCGTCGAAGACCCTGATCAAGGCCGCCGAGCTCTGCTATCGCTCCGCGTACCCGAAGTTCGAAGGGCTGACCGCGTGCCCGCCGCCCTCGGACTGGCAGCGCGTGGTCCAACAGAAAGACGAGCTGGTGGTCGCCCTCCGTCAGGGGAAGTACGTGGACGTGATGAAGATTTACCCCAATATCACGCTCATCCAGGGGCGGGCGAAGCTGACCGGCCGGCGGACCGTCACGGTGAACGGCAGGTCGTACACTCCAGGCAAGATCCTCCTGGCCACGGGCTCGCTCCCCTGGGCACCGCCGATCCCGGGGTTGGCTGAGGCGGGCTTCTTGGATTCCACCGAGGCATTGAGCCTCCCCGAGCTTCCGGCGTCGCTCCTCGTGATCGGGGCCGGGGCCATCGGGCTCGAGATCGGCCAGCTCTTCGCCCGCTTCGGCGTACGGGTGATGATCATCGAGGCGGGGCCTCATGTGGCTGGCGGCGAGGAACCGGAGATCGGAAAAGCGCTGACCGAGTACCTGGCAGGCGAGAAGATTCGGATCTGCACCAACGTCAAGATTGCGCGGGTTGAACGGGCAGGCGCGGAGTACAGGGTGCACGCGGTGATCGACGGGAAACCCGAGACCTGCGTCGCTGAGCAGCTCTTGCTCGCCACGGGGCGGCGGCCTAACACCGCGGACCTCGGCCTGGCCGAGGCAGGCGTTCAAACCGGGTCACGGGCCGAGATCGTCGTCAACGAGCACCTCGAGACCGCGAATCCTGACATCTACGCGGCGGGCGACTGCATCGGCGATCCGATGTACGTCTACGTTGCGGCCTATGCCGGCGGCCTGGCAGCGGAGAACGCCCTGACCGGGGCTGGACGAATCTATGAACTCTCCGCGCTCCCGCACGTCATCTTCACCGACCCCCAGGTCGCGAGTGTCGGGCTCACCGAGGCTGCGGCGCAGGCCAAGGGAAAGCCGGTGAAGACCACGGTCCTTTACCTGAAGGACGTTCCCCGGGCTCTGGCGTCCAGGGACACCCGCGGGCTCTTTAAGCTCGTGGCGGAGGAGGATACGGGAAAGCTCCTCGGCGCCCATGTCGTGGCAGACGAGGCTGGAGAGGTAATCCAGGCCGCGACGCTTGCCGTGAAGTTCGGCCTCCGGGTCCAGGACCTCGTGGAGACCTTCCACCCGTACCTGACCATGGTCGAGGGGCTCAAGCTGGCGGCGCTGACCTTCCAGAAGGATGTATCCAGGCTCTCCTGTTGCGCGGCTTAAACGCCGAAGGGCTGGTATCCTTCTGAATCGGAGGAACCGGATGGCTGGGTCCTTTGAAGTCAAGCGCGCCGAGGGGCTGCTGGACGCGGAGTTCATCGCCAAGTGGCAGGATCGAAAGGCGATCGATCCCCTGGCCCGGACGGTCCTTCGGGC
>JACQWB010000180.1 GCA_016209385.1 Candidatus Rokuibacteriota bacterium | reverse complement strand
CGCGGGCCGGGCGGGTACCCGGGCCGAAGGCCCGGGTGCGCCGAAGGCGTGGGTGCGCGCTCGGACCTAGTCCGGGGCGGTCTTCGACTCCGTAATGGATGAGGGCTTTCGTCCCTGGCGCCGCCGGATGAAGTCCGCGTTGAGCGGGACCTGCTTCTTGCAGAGAGGGCAGTTCTCCGGCGGGTAGATCGGGAAGTCCCGGCTCACCAGGCTGAACACCAGCCTTCCTCCCACCTCGGCCTTCTTCGTCCGTCGCCAGAGCGCCCCGATCCCCACGACCTGGCCTCCGAGGTGTTCGACCAGCTCGATCAGGAGCTTCAGCGTGGTGCCGGTGCTCACTAGGTCCTCCACGAGGAGCACCTTGGTGCCGGGCCGGATCAGACGCTGGAACTCGGCAGAGAGCCTGACCCGGCGCTTCCCCCCGCTGATTCCCTTGGTCCCGTAGATCAAGATCGGCCGCGAGGGGTGGGCCCGAGCCACGCAGTGGGAGAGGATCAGGGCCCCCGGCCCGGTGGAGAGCACCACGTCCACGGGCCACTGGGCGAAGTGCTTCGCGATCACGGCGCCCAGCCCTTCCGTGAAGGAGGGCTCGGTGGTCACCAGCGTCTTCTCGATGAACTCGCCGCTGTGGTGGCCCGAGGGGAGCAGGATGTGGTCGTTGCTCTGGTAGGCGCCGGTGCGCTTCAGGATCTCCAGGTGGATCTTCTCGCGGACCTCGGCGTCCATGGCGGCGCTGTTCTTCTGGGCGGGCGGCGTCATCTC
Organism: Candidatus Rokuibacteriota bacterium; assembly: GCA_016209385.1. NCBI lineage: Bacteria > Candidatus Rokuibacteriota > Candidatus Rokuibacteriota bacterium. The sequence continues at coordinate 11,211 of JACQWB010000180.1, read as the reverse complement.
GGGCCTCCTACGGCACGGGTTCGGGGGGAACGCGGGGCGATGCGGGGCTTGAAGGGCAGGGTCGGCAGGCGGGGGCGGATCGGCCTGACGACCAGGGGCTCGAGGCAACGGGGGCAGACCTCCTGATCCCGTTTCCTCAGGACCTCGCGGGGCTTCACGTGGACGTCGCAGAGGTCGCAGGCGGGGTTGTTACAGAAACGGGCGATGCGTTCAGGCCGCGCCAGGGCTCTGTCCTCCAACTCCTTGAATTTTCGCCTCATCTTGGCTTGGCCGGGCTCGGGTGTCAACCCGAAAAATGTCTCTGCCTTGACCGCTCCCGAGAGCCGAGACTACACTGGCCGCGCGATGAAAATCCTGGCGATCGAGACCTCCACCCTCGCCGGGAGCGCCGCGCTCCTCGACGGCGAGCAGCTCGTGGGTGAGTACACCCTGAACGTCAGGACCACCCACTCGGAGCGCCTGCTCACCGCCGTCGACCGGCTGCTCCAGGACGCGGGCTGGACGCCGGCGACGCTCGAGGGGCTCGCCGTGTCTATCGGACCCGGGTCGTTCACGGGGCTCAGGATCGGCGTCAGCACGGTCAAGGGACTGGCGTTCTCGCTCGGAATCCCCGCGGCAGCGGTCTCCACGCTCGAGGCCCTGGCCTGGCAGCTCCCGTTCGCGCGCCATCCGGTCTGCCCCGTCCTCGACGCCCGAAAGGGAGAGGTGTACGCCGCGCTCTTCCGCTGGGAGGACGCGGGTCTGGTCCGCGACTGGGAGGATCAGGCCCTGGCTCCCGACGACCTCTGCGCGCGCCTCTCGGGACCGACCATCTTCGTGGGCGATGGCATCACGAGCTACGGGACGCTGTTCGGGGAGCGGCTCGGCGCGCGCGCCATCTTCGCGCCGGCGGCGCGCAGGCTTCCCTCGGCCGCCTGCGTCGGCCAGCTCGGGCTTGCCCGCCTCAGGACAGGCGAGGGCGTCGATCCTGTCGCTCTCGCTCCCCGTTACCTCAGGCCTTCAGAGGCCGAGCTCAAGCGTCGCCGTGCAGTCTCTGTCCATTGAGCCGATGACGCGTGCGGACCTGGACTCGGTGCTCGCCATCGAGCGCGCGTCGTTTGCCAGCCCCTGGTCCCGCGGGGCGTTCCTCTACGAGCTGGAGCAGAACCGGGTGGCCCGCTGCTGGGTGGCGAGGGCTGTCCGGGAGGTGGTGGGCTACCTCTGTCTCTGGGAGGTCGCCTCCGAGGTCCACATCACGAACCTGGCGGTCCATCCGGCGTGGCGCCGTCGCGGGGTGGCCCAGGCGCTCCTGGGCGCGATCCTGGAGGATGCCCGACGTCGCCGCCTCGGTGTGGCCGTGCTCGAGGTCCGTCCCACGAACCACGAGGCCCGGGGCCTCTACGAGCGCTTCGGCTTTCACGTGATCGGGCGGCGCAAGGGCTACTACCCGGATACGGGCGAGGACGCCCTCATCATGGAGGCGGACCTCTCCGGGGTCCGGGCCGGGAACCAACCGAATCCGGGGCAGGTTTCTTAGGGTGCGACCCCATTCCTTGCACAAGGAGGAGATCATGAGGCGAGCGACCAGCGTGATCGGGATCCTGGCTGTGACTGCACTCGTCGTGGCTACGGGGGCCCAGGGCTACAACGGCGGCCCGCTCCGGAACGTGACCGACCTGTCGCCGACCTGCGCGGGGTGCCATTCCTCGATGCAGAAGGAGCAGCTCCGCGTGGAGCCCGAGGCCTTCGCGGCGAGCCAAGTCGTCGAGACCAAGCATTACAAGCAGCTCGAGGCCGGGGAGGGGCCCTACAAGGACGTCGCCCCTGCTGACCGCCAGAAGCTGCTCCAGGACGTGAAGACCCACGACGCCAACGCCTCGGTGACGCTCTCGGCGCCGTCGAGCGCGAAGCCCGGCCAGGAAGTGCAGGTGACCGCCACGGTGAAGGGGGGCTCGGGCGTGGTCGGGGTGTTCCTCCTCGACACCGACCTCCGCTTCCAGAGCCGCCCGGTTTCGGGCGACGGCTGGCTCATCGTCGGGGCTCCGAAGGTCTGGGGGCCGGACGGCAAGGAGCAGACGAAGTGGGTCGACAGCCGCGGGCCCGGCCTCAAGAAGAACCTGAACTTCGCCCTGATCTTCGACATGATGAGCGACATCGCGGCCCGGAAGTTCCCCGAGGGGAAAGTCACGTGGACCGTCCGGGCGCCCCATGACCCGGGGACCTACAGCGTGGCGGTGGCGTTCATCTACGGGAGCGAGAAGGCCTCGCCCGCCGGAAGAGTCGAGCGAGCCGGAACGGTGTTCCCGCGCGGCGGCCCGGCGGGTCCCTCCTCCCACATCCGTTTCTCAGCGGTCCACCAGATCACGGTTCGCTGAGCGGTCCGGGAGAGCTCTGCTGGTTGCCCTCCGTCAGCTCCTGTTGAGGCTGGGACTGCTGGCGGGGCTCTCCCTACTCTTTGTGGTTTTGTTTCTCGTCGGCCTGGCTGCAAAGGAGCGCGACAACCGCTTCTGCATCGCCTGCCACCTGCACGAGGAGAAGTTCGACCGCTTCATCGCCCCTGTGTCCGTCGACCTGGCCGGTGCCCACCACACCAAGAAGGCAGTTCTCTGCATCGACTGCCATGGCGGAGCCGACCTTGGCATGCGCCTCAAGGTTTGGACTGTTGCAGCCTACGACACCGGGAGGTTCCTCATTGGCCGGTACACGGAGCCGGACCACATGAAAATTCAGCTTCGGGACAAAGAGTGCCTCCAGTGTCACACTCCGATCCTGAAATCGGTCCCTGCCGCTCTTTCCCCCGAGCAGGAGGAGATGGCTGAGGGGCGGACAGGAGATTCCTACCACGCCATCAAGGACCACGACCCGGTCAAGCTGGCCTGCGTCCGCTGCCACCCCTCCCACACCGCCGACGGCGAGGCCCGCTTCCAGTTCCTGGCTCGGCCCCGGCTCCTCCCCCTCTGCCGCGACTGTCACAAGACCATGGGCGAGGAGGTCGGCTACTCGCTTCGTTGATCGCTCCGTGCCCCTCTGCTACTCTACGGTCGCCCCATGGAGATCCCTGAGCTCGTCGAACGGATGCTGGAGGGGGATCGGCTGGCCCTGGCGCGGCTCATCACCCAGGTGGAGAACCGCTCGCCGGCGGTTCCCGAGGTCATGCGACGGGTGCACGGGAGGACAGGGCGCGCCTACGTCGTCGGGATCACCGGACCGCCGGGCTCGGGGAAGAGCACCCTGGTGGACTGCCTCACGGCCCTCCTCCGTGCCGAGGGGGTGTCGGTCGGCATCATCGCCGTGGACCCCTCGAGCCCTTTCAGCGGCGGCGCGGTCCTGGGCGACAGGATCCGCATGCAGTCCCACGCCGAGGACCCCGAGGTCTTCATCCGCAGCATGGCCACGCGTGGCAGCCTGGGCGGGCTCACCCGGGCGACCGGCGACGTCATCAGGCTCCTGGATGCCTTCGGCAAGCAGTGGGTCCTGATCGAGACGGTGGGGGTCGGCCAGACCGAGCTGGACATCATGCGCCAGGCCGACACAACCGTGGTGGTGCTGGTCCCGGAATCGGGGGATGCGATTCAGACCATGAAGGCCGGGCTCCTGGAGGTGGCGGACATCTTCGTCGTCAACAAGGCCGACCGCGACGGGGCCGGCCCGCTGGTGAGCGAGCTCCGTTTCATGGCGCATCTGCAGCGCTCGAGCCCTCACGCTCCCAAGGACATCGAGTGGGAGAGTCCGGCCCTGGCGACCGAAGCCCAGCACGGCGTCGGCGTCGAGGAGCTTCTCCGTGACATCCGCAAGCACCGCGAGCTTCTCGAGCACTCGGGAGCCCTCGAAAAACGCCGCAAGGCCCGCCGACGGAGCGACCTTCAGGCGCTGCTGATCGAGGAGATCCGGCAGCGGGTCTCGAGGCAGCTGGCGAGCAACGGCGCGCTCGCCGCCACGCTCGAGCAGGTCGCCGACGGGCGCCTCGATCCCTACTCGGCCGTCGAGCAGATCCTGGCGTCCCTCGAGCGAGAGTCGTCCTGAATGTCGCCCCCCCACCAGTGGTACGGCGTCGTTCCCGGCTGGCTCCCGTTCTACGCGCTGATCGTCGCCGCCGGCGCCCTCTTTGCCTGGCGCGTCGCGTACCTCGTCAGGCTCATGCTCGCCGGCAAGCCCGCGGCCCGCTGGGACAACGTCCCGGCGCGGGTCAGCGCTGTGGGCGTGTTCGTGCTCGGGCAACTCAGGCTCCTGAGGCACGACTTCTGGCCCGGGCTCATGCACGCGACGATCTTCTGGGGCTTCATCATCCTCACCGTCGGGACCCTGGAGTTCTTCGGCAAGGGCATGACCGAGTCGTTCTTCCTTCCGTTCCTCTCTGACACGCCGGCGTACCAGATCCTCCAGGACGTCTTCGACCTGGCCGTCATCGTGGCGGTCGCCTACGCGCTGTTCCGCCGGCTCGTGACGCGACCCGCGCGGCTCACGCTCTCCACCGAGGGGCTCGTGATCCTGCTCCTGATCTTCGCCCTCATGCTGACCGATCTCTTCGCCGACGCCTCGCGGATCCTCCTGGCGCCGGGACCCGGCGACCGCTGGTCTTTCGCCGGGAGCGCCCTCGCGGCTGTCGTCGCGGGGGTCCCGGCACCGGCGGTCGGCGCGCTGTTCCACCTCGCGTGGTGGAGCCACGCGGTGATCCTGCTCGGGTTCCTGGTGTGGCTCCCGTACTCGAAGCACCTCCATATCATGGCCGCCCCGTTCAATGTCTTCTTCGCGCCGCTCACGCCCAAGGGCGAGTTCGCCGGCCTGGACCTCGAGAACGCCGAGACCTTCGGGGTGGGCACCCTCACCGAGTTCACCTGGAAGGACCTCTTCGACCTCTACAACTGCACCGAGTGCGGCCGCTGCACCGCGGGGTGCCCGGCCAACGTGAGCGGCAAGCAGCTCGACCCCAAGCTCCTGATCCTGGACCTCCAGGAGCACCTGCTGGAGACCGGGCCGAAGCTTCTCGCCGGGGGCAACGGCAAGGGGGAGTCGGCGCAGAAAGCCCTGGTCGGAGAGGTGATCAGCGACAACGTGCTCTGGGCCTGCACGACCTGCCGCTGGTGCGTCGAGGCCTGCCCGGTCTTCATCGAGCACGTGCCGAAGATCATCGACATGCGCCGCTACCTGGTGCTGACCGAGTCGCGCTTCCCCGAGGAGCTCAAGCCCACCTTCAGGAACCTCGAGAACAATTTCAACCCCTGGCAGATGTCGTGGCAGACGCGCGCCGAGTGGGCGAAGGACCTGGGCGTGAAGGTGATGGCCGACGCGCGCGAGGCCGAGTACCTCTACTGGGTCGGGTGCTACGGCGCCTTCGACGAGCGCAACAGGAAAGTCGCCCGAGCTGTGGTGAGGATTCTGCAGGCCGCGGCAGCGGACTTCGCCATCCTGGGCACCGAGGAGAAGTGCACGGGCGAGCCCGCGCGCCGCGTGGGCCACGAGTACCTCTACCAGACCCTGGCGCAGGAGAACATCGAGACGCTCAAGCGCTACCGCTTCCAGACCATCGTGACCGCCTGCCCCCACTGCTTCAACACGCTGAAGAACGAGTACCCGCGCTTCGACGGCCGCTTCAGGGTGGTCCACCACTCCCAGCTCTTCGAGGAGCTGATCCGCTCGGGCCGGCTCCGCGTCTCGCAGGAGATCGCCGAGCGGATCACCTACCACGACCCGTGCTACCTGGGGCGGTATAACGACATCTACGAACCGCCGCGCAAGGTGCTCAGCGCGGTCGCGCGCGGGGAGATGGTGGAGATGCACCTCCACCGGGAGCGTTGCTTCTGCTGCGGGGGCGGCGGCGGCCGTGTCTGGATGGAGGAGCACGAGGGGCGGCGGGTCAACCAGGTTCGGGTGGAGCAGGCGATGGCGGTGAAGCCGGACATCCTGGCCTCGGGCTGCCCGTTCTGCCTCACGATGTTCGAGGACGGCGTGAAGGGCAAGGGCGTGGCGGACAGGATCAAGACTCGCGACATCGCCGAGCTCGTGGCGGATCAGCTCCGGTGAAAGAGCTGCTGCTCCTCCTTCCCAATCTCGCTCGGCTCGTGTTCGGGCTCGCCACCGACCCGAAGGTCCCTGCGTCCACCAAGCTCGCGCTGGCTGCCGTGGCCGCCTACCTGGCGAGCCCCGTGGACCTTCTCCCCGACTTCATCCCGTTCGTGGGCTACCTGGACGACGTGATCCTGGTGGCCGTGGTTCTTGACGGGCTCCTGAACCACGTGGATCGCGCCGTGCTCTTGAGCCACTGGCCCGGCGATCCCGGAACCCTCGAGAAGACCGCGACGATCGCCCGTCGGGTCGCAGCCTGGGTGCCGGGGCGGATCAAGGCCAGGCTCTTCGGCGGCTGGAGGAGATAGCGATGGCCAACCTCTCCAACTGGGGACGCTGGGGGCGCGAGGACGAGATCGGCACGGCCAACTTCGTCACCGCCGACAAGATCGTCGAAGCCTGCCGGCTCGTGAGAAAGGGTCGGGTCCTGAGCCTCGCGATCCCGCTGAACCCGCGCACGCCCACCGACTCGAGTCGGCCGCCGATGCAGCACTTCGCTCGGAGCGTCCGGCTCAAGGTCGCCGACCACGGCTGGGGAGGCGACAGCGAGTTCGCCGACGACTGGATCTCGATGTCGCCGCAGACCGGGACCCAGTGGGATGGCCTGACGCACGCGTTCAGGGAAGGCAAGGTCTACAACGGCTACGATGCGGGCCAGGCCCTCAACCCGGTGATCGGGGCCCGGAAGTGCAGCATCGACAGGCTGGCGACCTACTTCGTGACCCGGGGCGTCCTCCTCGATCTGGTGGGGTACAAGGGCTATGCCGGCGAAGGGCACCTGCCCGGCGGCAAGGCCGTCACGGCGGGCGACCTCGAAGGGTGCGCGCAGCAGCAGCGCGTGGAGATCCGCCGCGGAGACGCGTTGATGGTCCGCACGGGCTGGGTCCCGCTCTGGTATCGAGCCGCACCCAAGGAGCGCGAGAGCTACTACGACGTGGCGCCGGGGCTCGGCATGAGCACGGCCGAGTGGCTTCACCGGAAGGAGGTCGCCTGCCTCGGCGTTGACAACGTCGCGGTAGAGGTGAAGCCCGCGGAAGACGGCAAGAGCCTGAACCCGCTCCACCCCGTCCTGATCCGGGACCTCGGCCTCACGATCGGCGAGCTGTTCTGGTTCGAGGACCTGACCCGGGCCTGCGCGGCGGAGGGCTCGTGGGAATTCCTGTTCGTCGCCCAGCCGCTCAGGATCACGGGCGGCATCGGCTCCCCCATCAACCCTCTGGCGATACGCTAGGAGTGCTCGCATGGATCAGAGCTACCAGGACGTGATCAGACGGCGGCTCGAGATTCCCCTCAACGAGGGGCCGGACAAGGTGGCCTCCCTGGAGGAGGCGGTGCGCCGGCTCGTCAGGCCGGGGATGCTCCTCTACCTGGGGACCGCTCATGCGCGGGCCAACGCGCTGGCGCGGGAGCTGACGCGCCAGTGGTGGGGGAAGACACCCGACTTCACGATCGCCACGATCGGGCTCGGCTCGCCGTGGACCGCGCTGATCCTCGGCGGCTTGGTCAGGCGCGTGATCACCACATTCCTGGGAGAGGGCTACCCATACCCGACGCCGCAACGCCTGATCTCCCGGGCCGTCCTCGAGGGGGGCCTCCAGGTCCAGAACTGGTCCATGCTGACGTTCCCGCTCAGGCTGATCGCCGGCGCCATGGGACTCCCGTTCCTCCCCACGCGCTCGCTCCTCGGCTCCTCCATGGAGGAGGACAACGCCAGGGACGGAGACTTCCTGGTCGCCGACGATCCGTTTGGGTCTGAGGACCGGGTCGGGTTCGTGCGGGCGCTGCTCCCCGATGTCGCGCTGCTCCACGCCTGGGCTGCCGACCGCGCCGGCAATGTCGTCACCGCGCCGCCCATGAACGAAAGCCTCTACGGCGCCATGGCCGCCCGTCACGGCGCGATCGTCACCGTCGAGAAGATCGTCTCCACCGACTTCATCCGGCGGCATGCTCCGCTCGTGAAGCTCCCCGGCCAGTACGTCGCGGCGGTCGTCGAGGCGCCGCTCGGCTCCCACCCCGGCGGGATGTACGGGATGAATGTGCCCGAGCTCGAGGGTTACGCCGAGGATCTCGAGTTCATCGTCGAGATGCGGAAAGCCTTCAGAGCCCCCGAGACCGCGGAGGCGTGGATTCGCGAGTGGATTCTCGAGATCCCTGACCAGGCGGCGTATCTCGCCAAGCTCGGCTACGCGCGGATCATGGAAGTCAAGGGGCGCGCCCACACCGATGCCTGGGTGTCCGAGCTGGAATCGCTCTCGCCGCGTCTCTCCGGCAAGCCCCACAACGCCACCGAGATGATGGTGGTCGCGACCTCCCGGCTCCTGGCAGAAAAGGCGCGCGCGAACGGCTACAGGACGTTCCTCGCCGGCGTCGGCAACTCCAACCTGGCCGCCTGGCTCGCCGCCTATCAGCTCAAGCAGGCCGGTATGGAGATCGAGCTGATGGCCGAGGCGGGAATGGTGGGCTACCTGCCGAGGCCCGCCGAGCCGTTCGTCTTCTCGTTCAGGAACTTCCCGTCGTGCAAGATGCTGACGGACATCTTCCACGTCATGGGCATTTTCATGGCCGGCCGGCAGAACCGGTGCCTGGGCTCCCTCGCGGCCGGCCAGGTTGACAAGCACGGGAACGTCAACTCCACGGTCATCCCCGGGGTCACCTACGTGACAGGCTCGGGCGGGGCCAACGACATCGCCTCCTCGGCGCGCGAGGTGGTCGTCACGCTCGCCCAGAGCCGCAACCGGTTCGTGGACAAGGTGCCGTACATCACGGCGCCCGGTCGGCGTGTGAGCACCGTGGTCTCCGACTTCGGCGTCTTCGAGAAGACGGCCGAGCACGGTGAGCTGGTCCTGAGCGGCGTCTTCAGCGGCGAGCCCGAGGCTGAAGCGGTGAGGGCGGCGAAGGAGCGGTGCGGGTGGGAGCTCAAGGTCGCACCTACCCTGCGGCGCTTCGATCCGCCAGAGCCTGACGAGCTGAGGCTGCTTCGCCTGTTCGATCCTCGCCGCTACTTCCTCGATGAGCTCTGAGCAAGGAGCCAGATCATGATCGGCATCGTCGGAGTCGGAGCGTACATTCCGCGCTATCGCCTCTCGGCCAAGACCCTCGGCCAGGTCTGGGGCGGGGGAGGGTCGAGCGAGCGGGCCGTCGCCAACTATGACGAGGACAGCCTCACGATGGCTGTCGAGGCAGCGCTCAACTGTTTGAACGGCAGGAACCTCTCCAGCGTCGGCGCCTGCTTCTTCGCTTCGACGTCGGCGCCCTACCTCGAAAAGTCGAACGCCACGCTCCTGGCCACGGTGGCCGACCTCGGCAGCGACGTGATCACCGCTGACCTCGGCGGCTCGCTCCGCTGCGGGACCACAGCCCTCAGGCTGGCTCTGGACCTGGTCAAGGCGGGCACCGTTCGCCAGGCGCTGGTCGCCGCGTCGGACATGCGCCCGGCGGCCCCGGGCACCGACCTCGAGGCGCTCCTCGGGGATGGCGCCGGCGCTGTCCTGGTCGGCGAGGGCGAGGTGCTGGCCACTTTCGAGGGCGCCTGCACGGTGAGCCGCGAGTTCTCCGACGTCTGGCGAAACGCGGGCGACCGCTACCTCCAGGTCTCTCCCGACATGAGCTTCGTCAAGGCCTACGGCCTCGACGTCCATATCGCCGAGGCGGTGGACGGTGTGCTGCGCAAGACCGGAAGGAAGCGCGAGGATGTCACGAAGCTGGTCCTCTATGCCCCCGACGCGCGGCTCCACGCCACGCTGAGCCGCCAGCTCAAGTTCCCCGAGACCGCAGCGCTCAAGGAGCCCGTGATCGGGAAGACCGGGAACACCGGCTCGGCCTCGACCTTCCTGGGCCTCGCCTCAGCCCTCGAGGAGGCGAAGCCCCACGAGCAGATCCTGATGGTCTCTTACGGCAACGGTGCCGAGGCCCTCCTCTTCCAGGTCAGCGACACGATCGCGACGGCCACGCTCGCCCGGCCGGTCTCAGCCCAGCTCGCGGCCGGCGCGCCCCTCACCCACTACGGCAAGCTCCTCCGCTTCCGCCGCCACGTGGAGACCGAGGTGATCAAGGCCTTCAGCAGCCTTCCGACCATGCTACGCGAGGAACGCCAGAACTTCAGGCTCTACGGCCAGAAGTGCGCCGACTGCGGCGCGGTCTCCTATCCGCGGCGGCACCTGTGCTGGAAGTGCTCATCCAAGAACCTGGTCGAGTACAAGATCGCGCGCCGGGGCAAGGTCTTCACGTTCACGAAGGACCACCTGGTGCCGAACCCCGACCCGCCCACCGTCATGGTGGCGGCGGACCTGGACGGCGGCGGCCGCTTCTACGGCCAGCTCACCGACTGCGACCCCGGGCGGGTGACCTTTGAGATGCCCGTGGAGCTGACGTTCCGGCGGATTCACGAGGGCGACGAGCTCGGCAACTACTTTTGGAAGTTCCGGCCGCTGCTGGAAGGGTAATAGCGTCGGGGATTTCCGCCTCGCCGGCCCAAAGCGGTTGCGCGGGGGTTGCGTCCAGCGCCTGCGGCATCCACCGGGCGTAGACCCGCAGCAGCACGCCCGCACTCTTCCAGCCGCCCTGCTGCTGGACGTAGAGCAGGGGGGCATCCTTATTTCCCTCGCTTCTTCCCGTGGCCTTTCACCACCAGCTCACCAAACAGCGCAGCGGCGTGGCGCTGCTCCGCCTTCCAGGGGCGGTCAGGCATCGCTGGGCTCTCCGCCCCGGTCGGGGTCGTGATACGGGCCGCGCTCGCCGCAGTAGGGGCAGAGGCCGGTCTCCTGCCACCACTCGCGGGCCCACTCGCGGCGGAGAGTGGTAGCTCTGGGCTCGCCGACCTCGTCGATCAGCCGGAGGATCTCCTGATAGACCCGCGCGACCTCTTCCCCCTCAGCATCCTGCCCCTGGGCGGTCAGCTCGAACCAGCGCCGGAGGGCCGGGCGGTAGGCAGTCTCGATGGCCGCCCGGTTGAGTGGCGGCGGAGAGGCTGGCTCGGGCCCCTCCCGCCCCGTGAGCCAGGCCATCAGGTCGAGGATCCGGGGCGCCAGGTTATCCACAACGCGCACCCTCCGTTCTGCTCTTTTTCGGCCTCAAAGCGTCAACACGTCTACAAGCCGCATAAACACTGGGGTGTAGACGCTTCGTGCAAGTGTCAACGTTGACAGATGCAGAAGTGTCTACAACCCGCAT
>JACQWB010000179.1 GCA_016209385.1 Candidatus Rokuibacteriota bacterium | reverse complement strand
TGTTTCCCTCGGCCGCGCCGGCGGCCCCAATCAGCCCTCGGAAGATCGGGCCCGCTGGCTCACGAGCCCCGGATCGCGGCTTTCCCGTGCTATTTCGGTCGTGCGGCCACATCATCCTGGGCGAAGATCCGAAACGGCTGTTCGGCGGGCGCGCCCCTTGACACTCAAAGCGCGCGATTGCTAGGATAGGGCGTGCTTTTCCCGGGGTAGGCTCGTAGCTCAGTGGGAGAGCGCCTGTCTGACGCACAGGAGGTCGGCGGTTCGAAACCGCCCGAGCCTACCATGTTACGGCTCCTCACGGAGGTCGCCCATCGACGAGCAGGACGCGAGCTGATGCGGAGGAAAAGCATCACGGGGGTCAGGCCTCAGTGGTGCTTTTTTTATCTGTCTCCATGCCCCAATCGGAAGAAGAACGCCATCTGAGCTTCGCCGGGGAGTTCGACTGCGCCCCGGAGCCGCTCCCCACGCTCCGCCACTCGGCCTCTCACGTGATGGCGCAGGCCGTCAAGCAGCTCTTCCCGGAGGTGAAGCTGGGCATCGGGCCCGCCATCGAGGACGGCTTCTACTACGATTTCGCGAAGCCCGAGCCGTTCACCGCTGAAGACCTGAATCGCATCGAGCAGCGGATGAGCGAGATCATCGGGCGTGACCTGCCCTTCGTGCGCGAGGAGGTGCCCCGCGACGACGCGCTGCGGTTCTTCGAGAGGCTCGGCGAGCCGTTCAAGGTGGAGATCCTGCGCGGCATCGATGCGCCGGTCGTCTCCCTCTACCGGCAGGGGGATTTCGTGGACCTCTGCCGGGGCCCGCACGTGCCGTCCACGGGCCACATCAAGGCGGTGAAGCTGCTCTCGAGCTCCGGCGCCTACTGGCGGGGCAGCGAGAAGAACCCGATGCTCCAGCGGATTTACGGCACCGCCTGGCACAGCCAGGAGGACCTGGACCGGTATCTGTGGCGCCTCGAGGAGGCGAAGCGCAGGGACCACAGGAAGCTGGGGCGCGAGCTCGATCTCTTCGTCTTCCACGACGTGGCGCCCGGCGCCGCCTTCTGGCTGCCCAGGGGCATGGTGATCTTCCGCGAGCTGGAGCGCTTCTGGCGCGAGGTTCACGACGCGCGGGGGTACCAGGAGATCTCGACCCCGATCCTGGTGCACAAGCGGCTCTGGGAGGAGTCGGGTCACTGGGAGCACTACCGGGAGAACATGTTCTTCGTGGAATCGGAGGAGCAGGTCTTCAGCCTCAAGCCCATGAACTGCCCCGAGTCCACCTACGTCTACCGCCAGCACCTGCGCTCGTACCGTGACCTGCCGCTGCGCTTCTCGGAGCTCGGACGGCTCCATCGCTTCGAGAGGTCGGGCACGCTGGCCGGGATGTTCAGGGTGCGGCAGTTCACGCAGGACGACGCCCACATCTACTGCCGCCCCGACCAGCTCCAGGCCGAGATCCTGGGCGTCATCGAGATCGTCCAGCTCCTCTACGGCCCGTTTGGGTTCGAGCCGCGCTTCTTCCTGTCCACCAAGCCGGACAAGGCGATGGGGGACCCCGCCCTCTGGGAGCAGGCCGAGACCGCGCTCGCCGAGGCGATCCGCAAGCGCGACCTTCCCCACGAGGTCCGGGCGGGCGAGGGCGCCTTCTACGGTCCCAAGATCGACGTGGTCATCTCGGACGTCCTGGGCCGGGACTGGCAGCTGGCCACGGTGCAGCTCGACTTCGTGATGCTGCCGGAGCGGTTCCGGCTCGAGTACATCGACTCCGACGGCCAGGCCAAGCGCCCGCTGGCGATCCACCGGGCCATCTACGGCTCCTTCGAGCGCTTCGTCGGGATCCTCACCGAACACTTCGCCGGCGCCTTCCCGACCTGGCTCGCGCCCGTCCAGGCGCGGGTGCTTCCGGTGAGCGAGAAGACGGCGGCCTACGGCCAGTCGGTCTTCGAGCGGCTCAAGGAGGCCGGGGTCCGGGTCGAGCTGGACGACCGCAACGAGAAGCTGGGCTACCGGATCCGCGAGGCCCAGCTCCAGAAGGTCCCCTACATGCTGGTCGTCGGCGAGCGCGAGAGCCGCGAGGGAACGGTGAGCCTTCGCCGACGCACCGGGGAGGACCTAGGGCAGGTCCCGCTTCCGCGGATCCTTGCGGAGCTGGCGGGGGAGATCGCCAGCCGGTCAGTGACGCTAACCGTGGGCCGCTCCCAGTGACGGCCCGCCGCCTCGTGCCCGAAGGGCCCGGGGAGGAAGTCGCCACGGGGTAGGGTGCCGACCCCGAGCGGGAGGAGCCGAGCGATCCAGTCCAGGTCGATTCGTGTCAACGAAGAGATCCGGGTCCGGGAGGTCCGCGTCGTGAGTCCGGAGGGGGAGCAGCTGGGGATCTTGGCTATCGCTCAGGCGCTGGAGGCGGCGGCCCAGCGGGGGCTCGACCTGGTCGAGGTCGCGCCGGAAGCCACCCCGCCCGTCTGCCGGATCATGGACTTCGGGAAGTACAAGTACCTGCAGGCCAGGCGGCAGAAGGAGGCGCGGAAGAAGCAGACGATCATCCAGGTGAAGGAAGTCAAGATGGGCCCGAAGACCGAGACCCACGACTTCGATTTCAAGGCCAAGCACATCCGCCGCTTCCTCGAGGAAGGCAACAAGGCCAAGGTTACGGTGCGGTTCAGGGGCCGCGAGATGGCGCACACCCAGCTCGGGTGGAAGATGCTCCAGAAGATGGCGGATGCGCTGTCCGACATCGCCGTGATCGAGCACCGCCCGAAGATGGAAGGACGGATGCTCACCATGCTCCTGTCGCCCAAGTCCCACCACTAGGAGCCACCATGCCCAAGCTCAAGACCAAGCGGGGGGCGGCCAAGCGCTTCAAGGCCACCGCGTCCGGGAAGATCCTGCGGCGGAAAGGGTGGAAGAGCCACCTGCTCGAGTGGAAGCCGCCGAAGCGGAAGCGGCAGCTCAAGCGGGCGGTGCAAATCTCTCCGGCCGACGCGAAGCGGGTGCGCCGCCTCGTCCCCTACCTCTAGCGAAAGGGAGCCACCATGCCACGGGCGAAGGGCGGCGCCAAGACCCGGCGCCGCCACAAGAAGGTTCTCAAGAAGGCCAAAGGGTACGTCGGTGGGCGCCACCGCCTCTATCGCACGGCGAAGGAGACCGTGCTTCGGGCCGGCGCCTTCGCGTACCGCGACCGGCGCGCCAAGAAGCGGCAGTTCCGTTCCCTCTGGATCGTCCGGATCAACGCCGCCGCGCGCGCCCTCGGCCTCTCCTATTCGGCGTTCATGAACGGGCTCAAGCGGGCCGGCGTCACCCTCGACCGGAAGATCCTGGCCGAGCTCGCCGTGAGCGACCCGGTCGCCTTCGCCAAGCTGGCGGATGCCGCCAGGGCTCACGGTGGCCGATAAGCGCCTGAAGGAGATTCTCGAGGGGGTCCGGGGGGGTCTGGCCGAGGCCCGGACGACCACCGAGCTGGAGACCCTCCGCGTCAGGTACCTGGGCCGCCAGGGGCTGCTCACCAAGCTCCTTCGCTCGATCCCGTCGCTGCCGCCGGACGAGCGTCCCGAGCTCGGGCGCCAGGCGAACCAGGCCAAGGCCGAGATCGAGGCGCTGCTGGGCGCGCGCCTCGAGGCGGTGAAGCGGGCCGAGCGCGAGCGAGCGGGGCGGCGGCTCGACCTCACGCTGCCCGGGCGTCGCCCGCCGCTCGGGACCGTGCATCCACTCACGCAGGTCCAGGACGAGATCATCGAGATCTTCCTGGGGCTGGGCTTTGCCGTCGCCGAGGGCCCCGAAGTCGAATCGGACTCCTACAACTTCGAGGCCCTGAACATCCCCAAGGATCATCCCGCCCGCGACATGCAGGACACCTTCTATCTCTCGGATGAGGTTCTGCTCCGGACCCACACCTCCCCGGTGCAGATTCGCGTCATGAAAGCTCAACGCCCGCCGGTCAGGGTGATCTGTCCGGGGAAGGTCTACCGCCGCGACGCCGACATCACCCACTCGCCGATGTTCCACCAGGTGGAGGGGCTGGCGGTGGACCGGGACACCTCCATGGGCGATCTCAAGGGGACCCTGGAGCTGTTCGCGCGGGAGATGTTCAGCCCGGAGACGCGGATCCGCTTCCGCCCGAGCTTTTTCCCGTTCACCGAGCCCTCGGCGGAGATGGACGTGGTGTGCTTCCTCTGCGGCGGGGCCGGCTGCCGGGTGTGCAAGGCCTCGGGGTGGCTGGAGATCCTGGGGGCGGGGATGGTGCACCCACAGGTGTTCCGGCACGTGGGCTACGATCCGGAGGAGGTGACGGGCTGGGCCTTCGGCATGGGGGTCGAGCGGATCGCCATGCTCAAGTACGGGATCGACGACATCCGGCTCTTCTTCGAGAACGACCTCCGGTTTCTGCAGCAGTTCGGGGCGTAAGAAGCGCGTAGCGCGCGAGAGCGGAGCGGCGCGCGGCGCAAGGGCATAGGGCGCAGCCGAGAAGCTGATGGCGGGGTAGGAGGGCGGCAGGGTGGGCTACTGGAAGGACCAACTGCTTGCGGTTCGGGAGATCGAAGAGGCGCTCTGCTCCTCAAACGCGGAGATCATCGAGGATTATCCGTCGGACCCCCGGGGGCGGTCATTTCTGTTGCTCGGGTTCACCGAGGCCGGAGCACCGATTCACCTGGTCTGCGGCCTCGCGGAAGAACTCGTGATTATCACGCTCTACCGCCCAGATCCGCGTCGATGGATCAACTGGCGAAGACGTCGGGAGGGATGATCACATGGAGCGGTGTTACTTCTGCCGCGGAAAAGTTACCGCGAAGAAAATTGAGCATCTCCACCGCTGGGGCGACAGCTTGTTGCTTGTGAAAGGCCTCCCGGCTGAAGTGTGCGAGGAATGCAAGGAGGTCTATCTGCCTCCTGCTTCGCTTCGTCTCCTCGACGAGCTTGCGACACAGCGCGAAGCTCCCACCGATTTCATCCAAATCCCGGTATATTCGCTTCCGTAAGCTTCACCGTCGCCGAGGGACCGGAGGTCGAGTCGGACTTCTACAACTTCGAGGCCCTCAACATCCCCAGGGACCACCCCGCCCGCGACATGCAGGACACCTTCTACCTGTCGGAGGACGTGCTGCTCCGGACGCATACCTCGCCGGTGCAGATTCGGGTCATGAAAGCTCAACGCCCGCCGGTCAGGGTGATCTGTCCGGGGAAGGTCTACCGGCGCGACGCCGACATCACCCACTCGCCGATGTTCCACCAGGTGGAGGGGCTGGCGGTGGACCGGGACATCTCCATGGGCGATCTCAAGGGGACGCTGGAGCTGTTCGCGCGGGAGATGTTCAGCCCGGAGACGCGGATCCGCTTCCGCCCGAGCTTTTTCCCGTTCACCGAGCCCTCGGCGGAGGC
>JACQWB010000178.1 GCA_016209385.1 Candidatus Rokuibacteriota bacterium | reverse complement strand
TACGAGTACTTCCTCTCCCAGTTCGCCAGCGCCGAGGGGAAGAAGGGCGGCGAGTTCTACACCCCGCGCTGCGTGGTCAAGCTCCTGGTCGAGATGCTCGAGCCTTTCAGGGGGCGGGTGTACGACCCCTGCTGCGGCTCCTCGGGGATGTTCGTCCAGTCGGAGGAGTTCATCGCCGCCCATGGCGGCAAGCTCGGCGACATCAGCGTCTACGGCCAGGAGTCCAACTACACCACCTGGCGGCTGGCCAAGATGAACCTCGCCATTCGCGGCATCGACGGGCAGATCGCCCAGGGCGACAGCTTCCACGCCGACCGCCGCCCGACGAGCGACGGCGACCGGGCAGTGTTCCGATCCTCGGATCATTTGGCATCACCGGCTGGCATAACGAGGCGAAGGCTCGGGGACCGGGCGTTACCGTTGGTCGCAGTGGTGCCTCGTTCGGAGTTGTTAGCTACTCGCCGGTCGATTTCTGGCCGCTGAACACGGCTCTGTACGTCGTCGACTTTCACGGCAACGACGAGCGCTTTATGTACTACTTCCTGAAGCTGTTCGACTTCAAGGCCTACAACTCTGGAAGCGCTCAGCCATCGCTGAACAGGAACTTCGTTCATCCGGTGCCTGTTGAGGTTCCTCCGCTTCCCGAACAACGCGCCATCGCCCACGTCCTCGGCACTCTGGACGACAAGATCGAGCTGAACCGGCGGATGAACGAGACACTAGAGGCGATGGCGTGGGCGCTCTTCGAGTCGTGGTTCGTGGACTTCGACCCCGTCCGCGCCAAAGCCGAAGGCCGCGACCCCGGCCAGCCCAAAGAGATCTCCGACCTCTTCCCAGACTCCTTCGACGACTCCGAGCTTGGCGAGATTCCGGCGGGTTGGCGGGTTGAATCTCTCGGAAAACTTATCGAATTGGCCTATGGCAAGGCACTTAAGGAAGAAAACCGAAGGCCTGGGCAAATTCCGGTCTTTGGCTCGAACGGCCAAGTTGGCTGGCATGACGAGAAACTGGCTGACGGGCCAGGCATCATCGTTGGGCGCAAAGGTAACCCCGGCGTCATCACTTGGGCGCCAAGCGACTTTTTCGCCATCGACACAACGTTCTACGTCGTTCCCAAGGACGCTGGTCAGAGCCTCTACTTCCTTTTCTACGCCCTTAGCACGCATGACTTGGCTTCCCTTGGGGCGGACTCGGCGGTCCCGGGGCTGAATCGCAACCTGGCATACATGAACCTGCAGATGGTGCCGCGCCCCGCTGTTCGAGAAGGGTTTGACAAACAGGTACAGCCCATCTTCGAACAGCGCAATCGCAAAGATCAGGAATCCCGCACCCTCGCTGCCCTGCGCGACACGCTGCTGCCCAAGCTCATCTCCGGGGCCTGGTAGTTGAATGGGCTTTGCAGCACCGCGACGAGCTGCTGGAAGACTGGCGACTGGCGCGCGAGAGCGCCCCGCTGAAGCGTATCGCGCCGCTCGAGTAGGAGGGAGAGATGCTAAACGACATCGTCAAGGCCGAGCCGCGCAGCGGATATCGACTGTGGCTCCAGTTTCAGGACGGGGTCGAAGGGGAGGTGGATCTTGGACCCGAGCTGACGTTTCAGGGGGGTCTTCGCCCCGCTCCGTGATCCGGGTACTTCGTCCGCGTGCGCGTCAACGCAGAGCTGGGGGACGATCTGCTAGCCGAATGGCGCGGAGTGGGACCCGCTTGTGCTCTACTCGCTCGTGACCGGGCGCCCAATCGAGGCGCTGCTGGCCGGACCGGAGAGTAAGAACTCGTGATCTCCGGCACCTGACCCGGATGATATCTCGCGCCTTCACCGAGTCGGTTGCTGCGCCGGGCAAAAAGGGAGTGAGACAGCCCGAGGAAGGACCCGGTGAAACCCATACGCTTATCCGGCCATGCGCTAAGCTACACGGACAGGCGGGGCTTTAGCCGTGAAGAGGTCGAGGAAGCCATTCGCACCGCTCCCTGGACGCCCGCCGAGCTTGGACGCCTTGAGTGCCATAAAGACTTCGCGTTTGACCGGGCCTGGAACGGGGTCGTGTATGCCACCAAGCGGGTCCGTCCCATCTTTGTCGAAGAATCGGAGGAGCTTGTGGTCGTGACCGTGTACACGTACTATTTCTGAAGAAATTTGGAAGAAGGGGATGACCATGAAGATCACCTATGATGCCGAGGTTGATGCCCTGAGCATTATTTTTCGCGAGACGACCGTTACCACGAAGCATCTGGCAGAAGGGATCGCCGCCGATTACGATGCCGAGGGCCGGCTGGCCGGTATCGAGATCCTTGATGCGGTCAAACGTTTCGGGGATGCCGAGACGCTGCGGCAGGTTGTGCTTGAGGGCATTGGCCCAGCTGCCAGGACTAAGTAAATAAGGAGGATTGGGACTGGGGAACGACCTGTTGGTCATCATGAGCGACCGCGGCGTCACCGAATCGGTAGTCGAACAGGCCGCGCTTGCCTGGCTCGAATCCCTCGGCTGGAGGATCAAGCACGGGCCCGACATTGCGCCGGGCGAGCTCGGGGCCGAGCGCCCCGGACGGTGGCACGGGCCGGGGGAGGGTCCAGCGCATTACCTGGCAGATACGCCAGACGGAGCCTGGGCTGAGTTTCTTCGCCACGAGGGGATCACGCGACCTGAGGAGGTTCGCGGTATCGACCGGGCGATCTGGGCAGTCGAGGTTTCTGACGATCTTGTGGCGGCAACGCGAGAACCCGAATTGCTCCCTGAGATACTTGTCGGAGGCCTGGAGAGCTATGACGCCTGCCGGGGCGAGGCCCGCCAGCTTCGGCGAGCGGGAGCCGAAGGTCTTCGGGCCCTCTCGGGTGCTCTGATTCCGGGAGGGGCTCAGGGTTGGCGCGTCGCGGGAGGCCTGCAACCGGCTCTTCCCCGCGATGGCCGTGTGATTACGCTTTTCGGCCCGAGACCGGACCTGATCGGCTGGCGGGCGGTCGAAAGTGGTCGTCCAGGACCAGACCTGCTTCCACGCATTCGTCCTCTCGCTCCATAAGACCTGAACGGCCTTCTTCGCTTGGGCGAAGCGGAGATCCCCCCGCGTCTCTTGGCTTTATTCTCAACTTTGAGTAAAATTACTCACGGCGTTGAGTAATCTGTCGGCGGGGCCCATGGCCTACACTCGCCCTCACGCGAAGGAACTCGAACGGCGCCTGGCCGAGCCGCGGCGCTTCCTCCAGGTGGTCGCGGGCCCGCGGCAGGTGGGCAAGACGACGCTCGTGCAGCAGGTCGTGGAGCGCGCGGGGGCTCCGGCACGCTTTGCCAGCGCCGACGAGCCCACGCTGCGCGGCCGCGAGTGGATCGAGCAGCAATGGGAAGCTGCGCGCCTGGCGCCGCGGGCGGCAGGCCGGCACGGCGCCCTGCTGGTCCTCGACGAAATTCAGAAGATCCCAGGCTGGTCGGAGACGGTCAAGCGGCTGTGGGACGAAGACTCGCGTGCGCGGTGCCCGCTCAAGGTCGTGCTGCTCGGGTCGGCGCCGCTCCTCATCGCCCGGGGGCTCTCCGAGAGCCTCGCCGGCCGGTTCGAGATCCTGTATCTGCCGCACTGGCCGTTCGCGGAAATGCGTGAGGCCTTCGGCTGGTCGCTGGAGAAGTACCTGTTCTGTGGCGGCTATCCTGGCGCTGCGCCGCTCGCGCGCGAGCCACGGCGCTGGGCCCGCTACGTGCTGGATGCGCTCATCGAAACCACCATCTCGCGCGATGTGCTGCTGCTGTCCCGCGTGGATAAGCCGGCGCTGTTGCGCCGCCTGTTCGAGCTGGGATGCCGCTACTCCGGCCAGGTGCTCTCCTACACCAAGATGCTCGGCCAGTTGCAGGACGCGGGCAACGCGACGACGCTGGCCCATTACCTCGACCTGCTCGCCGGCGCCGGCATGGTCACGGGGCTGCAGAAGTTCGCGGGCCAGGCGGCGCGAAGCCGCGGCTCGAGTCCCAAGCTGCAAGTGCTCAACACGGCCCTGATGACGGCGCAGTCGGGCCATTCCCTCGAGACGGCGCGGGCTGACCGCGAGTTCTGGGGCCGGCTGGTGGAATCGGGTGTGGGCGCGCACCTGGCCAACGCCGCGGCCACCGGTGCGTGCGAGCTGTTCTACTGGCGGGAGCGGAACCGTGAGGTGGACTTCGTCGTCCGGGCGGGACGCACCGTGACTGCGATCGAGGTGAAGAGCGGACGCTCGCGCGACGTACAGCCGGGGTTGGCCGCATTCGCTGCCGCGTTCAAGCCTAAGCGTAAACTGCTCGTCGGCGCCGATGGCATTCCGCTGGAGGAGTTTCTCGGTGCGCCGGCCCAACGCTGGGTGACCTGATGAGCCGCTTCATCGAATCCGTTGTCGCAGCGAGGGAAATAGCAGAATCGTGCGCATCAGCATTCGCGGCGTGACGAAGCGCTTCGGGGCTCTGGAGGCGGTGAGCGGGGTGGACCTCGACATCGCCGACGGCGAGTTGTTCACGCTGCTCGGCCCCTCGGGGTGCGGCAAGACGACGCTCCTCCGCCTGATCGCGGGCTTCTACCGCCCGGACGAGGGCGTCATCGCCTTCGACGGCAGCGAGATGAACGCCGTGCCGCCGTACGAGCGTCACACCGGGATGGTCTTCCAGAACTATGCCCTCTGGCCCCACATGACGCTCTGGCACAACATCGCCTACGGGCTTCGGATCAAGAAGCTGCCGCGCGCCGAAATCGCCGCGCGCGTCCAGGAGGTGCTCCGGAAAGTGAACCTCCAGGGCCTCGATGATCGCTACCCGGGTCAGCTCTCGGGCGGCCAGCAGCAGCGCGTCGCCCTGGCGCGGGCCCTCGTGCTGAACCCCGACATCCTCCTGCTGGATGAGCCGCTCTCCAACCTGGACGCGAAGATCCGCGTTCAGGTCCGGGCCGAGATCCGAAAGCTCCAGAAGGATCTGGGGATCACCGCCGTGTACGTCACGCACGACCAGGAGGAGGCGCTCTCGCTCTCGGACCGGGTCGCGGTCATGGATCACGGGAAGGTGCTCCAGGTGGGACCGCCCAAGGAGCTCTACGAGCGGCCGCGCACCCGGTTCGTGGCCGACTTCATCGGGACCAACAACCTGATCGACGGCACGGTGCGGGCGCGCGATTCGGGCACCGGACGGGTGACGGTCGAGACGGCGCTGGCGCTGGTGGACGGCTTCGCCGTCGCCCCGCTCGCCGAGGGCGCGCGGTGCACCGTGAGCGTCAGGCCCGAAAACGCCCGCATCGGGCAGGCCGGGGCGGTGGAGTGGAACTGGCTCCGCGGCCGGATCGCCTTCTCGGCGTACCTGGGTAACATCCTCCGGTATGACGTGGAGACCGAGAGCGGCGCCGTGTTCAAGGTAGACATCACCGACCCCTGGCATCACCAGGCGCTCGACCCGGGCAAGGAGGTGGTCGTCGCCTTCCCGCCCTCCGGCACGCTGGTGATCCCGGCCTGAAGATCAGGCACTGGCGTTGGGCTTTTCGGTGCTCGAGCCTTGATTATTACATAAGTTGTGATATGCTCTTCATGTCATGAACGCTAATGACCTAAAGTCGGGGCGTTCGGCTAAGGGAATGAGCCAAGTGCAGGCGGCTACGCTCCTAGGCGTCTCGCAGCCTTACCTTGCCATGCTCGAAAGCGGCAAACGGCGACTCACACCCCAGCTCGCCCGGCGTGCGATGAAGGTCTATGACCTGCCCCCAACAGTACTCCCGCCTTCGGAACTGCCCTTCCGCGACCGAGTGGATGCTGAGGCCTTGGCGAATGATCTTGCCGCGCTGGAATACCCCGGGTTCGCCTACCTGCGTCCGCGGAACTGGGAGCCCAAGAACCCGGGTTGCGTTTTGCTGGCGGCTCTCGCTCAGGATGATCTGGAAGCCCGGCTTGTCGAGGCGCTCCCATGGCTTGTGCTGAGGTACTGGCCTCTTGATCGGGAATGGCTGGTGCGGGAAGCGAAGCTACGCGACGTGCAGAATCGCTTGGGCTTCGTGGTCAGTCTAGCGCGCGGCCTTGCTGAGCGCGCACGAGACGGGCACACGGCTCGGGCGTTGAATGAACTTGAGACGGAACTCGAGCGAAGCCGTCTTGCTCGTGAAGACACTTTGTGTAAGGCGTCGCTTTCCGAGCCAGAGCGGCGTTGGCTGGTGGAAAACCGGCCGGAAGAGGCAAAACACTGGAATGTTCTGGCGGACTGGACAGTAGATGCCCTCCGCTACGTCCCCTGAGCTGCGATCGCCCTGGCGGGAGTTTCTCTCGGAAGCGGACCGTCGGCTGCCGGGACCGGTCGAACTTCACTGTCTCGGAGGCTTCGTCGCCGCGATACAGTACCGCTTGCATCGCCCGACCAATGACTTGGACTACATTGAGATCGTTCCTCGCGCCGCAGGGCAGGTTCTCCAGGAGATGGCTGGCCGAGGATCCCCGCTTGCCAGGAAATATCGTTTGCACTTTCAGCACGTTGCTGTGGCCAGGCTCCCCGAGTCGTATGCCGAGCGCCTCACAGAACTCTTCCCAGGTCGCTTTCGAAATCTCCGGCTGTTTGCGCTCGACCCTCACGACTTGGCCCTGTCTAAGCTGACGCGAAACAGCCCCGTAGATCGTGACGACGTGGCTCACCTGGCCAGGACAGTGCCCCTCGATCCGGCTCTACTCCGAACGCGTTACCGGAAGGAACTCCGACCGATCGTGATTGGCGACCCGGAGACGCACGATCGGACGCTGGAGATGTGGATCGAGTCCTACTTCCCATCACAAACGTGACCAACCCGCGGGGAGGAAGGTCGGTAGGCGCCAGAGGCGGAGACGCTGCGGTCGCGAGTTCGGCTCTGCGGACGTTGGTCCCGCCCCGCCTGCTCGCCGGCCTGGGGCTCGCCGCCATCTGGCTTTTTCTCGTCGTCTTTCTCCTCTACCCGCTGACCCGGATCTTTTACGACGCCTTCACCGACGATCTGGGCAGGCTCACGCTCGAACACTTCCGCGAGTTCTTCACCGACCGGTTCTACCTCCGCTCCCTTAGGAATTCGCTCGTCCTCGGGCTCGGGACGGTGGCGACGACGTCGGTGGTCGGGTACGGGGTGGCGTTCCTCCTGGTCCGGTATGACTTCGTCGGCCGGAGCCTCTTCTCGTACTTGACGCTGATCCCGATCATCATGCCGCCGCTCGTCGGGGTCATGGGGTTCGTTTTCATCCTGGGGCGCGCGGGCACGGTGAACGTGCTCCTGATGGACTGGCTCGACATCCAGCGGCCGGTGAACTTCGTCTACGGCCTCCACGGCGTGCTCCTGGCCGAAACGCTCCACCTCTTCCCGCTGATCACCCTGAACGTCCTGGACGCCCTCGGCAAGATCGACCCGTCGCTCGAGGAGGCGGCCGAGAGCGTCGGGGCGCGGGGGTGGCGGAAGCTCCGGACGATCACGCTCCCGCTGACGACGCCGGGGTACGTCGCGGGCGCGCTCCTGGTCTTCATCTGGACCTTCTCCGACTTCGCCACGCCGCTGGTGGTCGGGGTCCACGACCTTCTGGCCTCGCAGGCCTACCTGAACATCGTCCAGTTCGTGGACCGGCGGCTCTTCAGGATGGGGATCGTGATCTCCGCCCTCATGGTGGTGCTCGCCGTCGCCTTTCTCATCGCCGCCAAGCAGTACGTGGCGATCAAGGACTACAGCTCGCTCGCGTACTCGAAGATCGAGCGCAGGCGGCTCGGACCTCTCGCGCAGAGCTTCGCCATCGCGTTCCTGTCACTTCTCCTCCTCATTGCATTCCTTCCCTACCTGGGCGTGACGCTGGCAGCCTTCGGCAGGGGATGGTCGCTGACGCCGTTCCCCGTCCAGTACACCGCGCACTACTTCGCCCGCGTCTCCGTCGAGACGCCGACCTTCATCCTGAACACCTTCCTCTACTCCGCCATCGCCGTGGCGATCTGCCTCCTCGTGGGCGTGCCGATCGCGTGGGTGATGGCGCGGACTCAGATTCCGGGCCGCGGGCTTCTCGATTCGCTGAACACGCTGATCCTGGCGATCCCCGGGACGGCCATCGGGATCGCCTACGTCCGGGCCTTTCACTTTCCGCTGCCGGTCCTCGGTGTGGCCTTCACGAGCCTCTGGCTCATCCTGCCCACGGTCCTGGCGGTTCGTCGGCTGCCCTATACGGTCAGGGGAAGCTACGCCTCGTTGCTGCTGGTTCACCGATCCCTCGAGGAAGCTGCCGGGAGCGTGGGAGCAACACGGCTCAGGACGTTCCGGGACATCACCGTGCCACTCACGTGGCGCGGGATCCTGGTGGGCTCGCTCTTCTCGTTCATGACCTCGCTCCAGGAGGCCTCCGCCGTGCTCTTCCTCTCCCTCGGCGGCTGGGAAACCCTGACCGTGGGCATCTTCAACTTCTATATCGCCGGCTCCATGAACGAGGCCGCCGCCCTGGGCTTCATCCTGATCGTGGTGGCGGCGGTCTCGCTGATCGTCATTAACCGGGTCGCCGGGACCCGCATGGGCGGCATGTTCGGTTAGTAGTTGTTCGTCTCTGCCAATTCTGTCCTGTCAAGGTCACACGTAATAAATTATCATCAAAAAAGTCAATACTTACGTCCGGCACAATATATGTCACAAGATAGCGTGAGATTATACTCTACGTGGTCAACGTCATGGTCGTGGTCAAGGTCATGGTCATGTCTTCGTAAAGAACCGATCATGAGTCAGATGCCCAGGAGATTTAGTATGAGTAGGAAAAGGTCTACGCGTCCTGCGCAGCGGAAATTCTTAGCGGAGTTACGGGACCGCCTCGAAAAGCTTTCGGATGAGCAACTGAGAGAGCTTAGGAAGGCTGGCGACGAAGTTTTGACGCGGTTTGGCGTGACCTCCGCAAGGACAGTTCCTCGCGGACTGCGTCGCGCAGCGTCGGCTCGTTAATCTGCAGGTCGGGATAGAGTTCTCGGTACTTCTTGAGTAGTTCCTCGGCAACAGCTTCCGGCGCATAGCTCGACAGAACCTGCATCCACTGCCTTAAGATAGCGGGGATCTCCTTCTGCACCGACCGCCGCTTAGCCATGAGTCACCATTGCTCGTTTGGTACCGTTCAGCATGGGGTGCCATATTTCACTGCCGCCCACGATTTCCAAGAGGCCCAGCTGGCGACTCATGTTCCGAGCATGGAACGTGCGGCCTTGAGATATACATCTACTAGCCAGAATCCTCTGCCCGCGGCGCCCTTAACCGATTCGAAGGCCGATGCCCCTTGTTCGGTAACCAGTCCGATTCTGCGACTCCAAGCCTCGAGAGCTAATCTGATCCCTTTGCCTCTCTTTCCGAGGGCCGGGCCGATTTGACTAGTCGGTACGCCTCTGGCACCGCTTTCAACGAATTGCTGAAGGAGGGTGCGGTCAGTAGGCGACAGGTGGAGCGTGGCCGGCGCCTCGGGAAGCCGGCCAAAGGCGGGACGGGCATATGACAGTAGGGTAGGCAACGCTCCTAGGTCTCGCGGTTCTGCGGCAGCCAATTCGCCCGACCTTGTACCACACGCGAAGCCGTCGAGTCCCCCAATTCCTTTAAAGATTAAGGAGGTTTTGGACTATTGCCTTTTGCTCGGTGCTTTGATAGTGTTCCTGTTCACATGGTAGAGCCCTCACCCTGGCGGGCTCTCGGAGTCCTGGCGAGCGCCGGGATCACGTTCGTCGTCGCGACCGCCGGGGGGGCGCTGCTCGGATACTTCCTGGACCGCTGGCTCGGCATCTCGCCCTGGCTGACGCTGATCGGCCTCGGCGTGGGAATCGCCGCCGGGTTCAGGGAGCTGTTCCGCACGATCAAAGCCGCAGAGCGACAGGGACGCGATGGGCAATGAGCTGGTCGGGCGCGTGATGGGTGTGGCGGGAACGCTCCTGGTCCTGTTGGCGCTCGGCGGCTTCCTGGTGGCAGGAGCCCACGCCGGGCTGAGCATCCTGGCCGGTGGCGCCGTGGCCCTCGGGAATCTCTGGCTCCTCACCCGCGGCGCTGAGCGGGCCCTCAGGCTCTTCGCCGGGCGCCGGGTTCATCCGCTCTGGGTGCTGGGCGTGGGAGCCCGGCACCTCGCGCTGTTCGGTCTCCTCGGCGTCCTCCTCTGGGGTGACGCGGATCCGGTCGGGCTGATCCTCGGGCTCTCGGTCCTCCCGCCGGTCCTCATCGCCGCCGCGCTCCGCGGCTCGGCCTCCTGACCATGGAAGCCATCGAGCACCCGCCGATCTTCATGCTCCCCGGGATCCCGGCCCACGTCACGTACACGTGGGTCGTGATGGTGATCCTCACGGTCGTGGCGTTTACGGCCTCGCGGAACCTGCAGATGGTCCCGCGCGGCCTCCAGAACTTCATGGAGCTGGTGCTGGAGCAGTTCCTGACCCTCCTCGACGAGGTGATCGGGCACGAGGGGCGCCGCTACCTCCCGCTCATCGGAACGCTCGGCCTCTTCATCCTGGTGTCGAACCTGATGGGCCTCGTGCCCGGCCTGATGGCTCCGACCTCCAACCTGAACACGACGGTGGCCTGCGCCGTCGTCGTCTTCTTCACCTACCACTGGATCGGGATCCGCAAGCAGGGGCTCGGGGCGTACCTGCGGCATCTCTGCGGGCCGGTCCTGTGGCTCGCCCCGCTCATGTTCGTCATCGAGATCTTCAGTCACCTGGCGCGGCCGCTCTCGCTCTCGGTGCGGCTCTTCGGGAACATGATGGGCGGTCACATTCTCCTGGCGGTCATCTTCCTGCTCACCGGCCTCGACGGGCTCCTCGGGTGGGTGCTCACCGGCAAGCTCGCCGCGCTCCTGATGGGCCTTCCGGGCGCGGCGCTGCTGGTCGCCTTCACCGTCGGGTTCCTGCTGCCGCTGAAGCTCTTCGTCGCCTTTCTGCAGACCTTCATCTTCTGCATGCTCTCCATGCTCTACATTGCCGGCGCCGTTGAGGAAGCCGAGCACCATTAAAAAGGAGGAGAGGCTGTGCGACGCTCAGTGACGCTGATGCTGGATGCAGTGCTGTTGCTGATGGCCGCGACGGCGTGGGCGGCGGAGCCCGCTCAAAGGGAAGGCGCGACGGGCGGGTGGGTCGGTCCCTTTGCGGTGCTCGCCGCCGGGCTCGGCATGGCGTTGGCCTCGGGCCTCTGCGGCCTCGGGCAGGGCCGGGCGACCGCCGCGGCGGTGGACGCCATGGCGCGGCAGCCCGGCGCAGCCGGGCGGATTCAGACGGCCATGATCATCGGTCTGGCCCTCATCGAGTCCCTGGCTCTCTACGTCTTCGTGATCGCCGCGATCCTGCTCTTCGTGCAGCCGGTGAAGTAGCCCTCGTCCGGGGGCGCCCACCGGGCACCCCCGCCGGCACGGTCGCCATGGCGCTCCGAACCCAGTACAAGATCTCGAAGATCCCGGAGATGACGATCCGCCGCCTCTCCATCTACACGCGCTGCCTGCAGCAGCTCGAGGCGGACGGGATCAAGACGGTCTCCTCTCAGGAGCTTGCGGAGCGCTTTAACCTCAACTCGGCCCAAGTCCGGAAGGACCTGGCCTACTTCGGCGAGTTCGGGGTCCGCGGCGTGGGCTATTACATCTCGGGGCTCAAGGCGGAGCTGCAGAAGATCCTCGGGCTCGACCGCGAGTGGCGGGTGGCGCTCGTGGGCTTCGGCAACCTGGGCTCGGCGCTCTTCAACTACAGAGGGTTCGCGCGCCAGGGGTTCCACATCGCCGCGATCTTCGACGAGGACCCGGCCAAGACCGGCCGCACGGCGGACGGGACCCCGATCCTCCTCCTGCGCGACCTGCCGCGGGAGGTCAAGGCCCGCAACCTCCAGATCGGGATCGTCGCGGTGCCGGCGGAGGCGGCGCAGACGGTCACCGATCGGCTCGTGGCGTCGGGGATCCGGGCGATCCTGAACTTCGCCCCCGCCAACCTGAAGGTGCCGAAGGACGTGCGGCTGAAGGACGTTGACCTTTCGATCGAGCTGGAGACCCTCAGCTTCGCCCTCGCCCAGAGCCCGCGCTAGGGAACCCGGAGGGGGCTACGCCCCCTTCCGGACCTCCCCCCGTGGAAGTTCGAGCGTGGCGGGTTCGGCCATGGCGTGAGGCAAGCCACCCGCCGCGCGAGGCCCGAGTTAGTTGCGCGGGCGAAGCCCGCGCTCGAAGGGCATTACTCCGACAGGGCGCTAGCCTCGGCGAGTTGACGCTCCCCCGCGGGGAGTGGTATTTCGACGGGTAGTCCATGACTGTCTCGGTTCGCGCCTCCCCCCTGGCTCAGTGGGCTCCGTTTCGATCCCTTCTCGGAGCCTTCGCTCGCGGCGAACCCTGCCTCGCGGTGGATGGCCTCTGGGGCGCCGCGCGCGCCCTGGCCGTGGCTGCCCTTCTGGGGGAGAGCGAACGCCCGGCGCTGGTCCTGGTCTCGGGTCGCTCGGAGCTCCATCGGGTCTGCCAGGACCTGGCGTTCTTCGAGACCGCGCTCGGCGGCGGGCGCTCCCGCGTGGTGGAGTTCCCGCCGCTCCAGCCCGGCCTGTGGCGCCGGGCGGGTACCCAGGCCGGAGGCCTGGGCGCGGCGCAGCCGTGGGTGCGGTCGCGGGAGGTCGAGGCCGAACGCGCGCTCGCCTGCTTCCGCCTCCTCCGGGGCGAGCCGATCATGCTGGTCACGACACCGGCGGCGCTGACTTCGCCCCTCCTGCCGCCGGCGGAATTCCGCGGCCTCGCGTTCCGGCTGACCGCGGGCGAGAGCCTGGATCGCGACGCACTCCTCGAGCGGTTGGCGGCGGCCGGGTACGAGCGCGTGGAGACGGTCGTGGAGGTCGGCCAGTGGAGCCTCCGGGGTGGGATCGTGGACGTGTTCTCGCCCTCGCGCCAGGAGCCGGTGAGGGTGGAGTTCTTCGGCGACGAGATCGAGTCGCTGCGCGCGTTCGACCCCACCACCCAGCGTTCGGTGGAGACGGTCGCCGCGCTCGACGTGGTTGCGATGACCGGGGACGGCGGGTCCGGCACAATCCTCGACTATCTCCCGGTCTCGGCGCCCGTGATCCTCGACGACCCGGCGCTTCTCGACGCGCCCCCCGACGATGCCCCGGCCGCCGTTCCGCTCAGCCAGCTCCTGAGCGGGCGCCAGCGGATCGAGCTCGGGCTCTTGCCGGTGGGGGCGCCCGCCGCCGCGGCCCAGCGCCACACGCTGGAGACCCGATCGGTCGGGAGCTTTCGCGGCCAGTTCCGCCAGCTCGCCCCGCAGCTTGGCGAGTGGCTCGCCGAGGGCTTCAGGGTCCGCCTGGTCTGCCAGGATGAGGTCCAGGCACAGCGGCTGACTCAGATCCTGAGAGAGCACCTGCTGGACCCGACGGGGGCGGGGAGCCTCTGGGGGCCCGAGGGTCTCGGGCTCCTCACCGGCGAATGCTCGAGCGGGTTCTCCGTCCCCGCGCTGGGGCTGATCCTCCTCACGGAGGCGGAGATCTTCGGCGCGCGCCGCCGGAGCCTGAAGCGTCCGCTCTACCAGCGGGGCGCGGCGCTCACCGCCTTCACCGACCTCCAGGTCGGGGACCTGGTGGTCCACGAGGAGCACGGCGTCGGCCGCTACATGGGGCTCAAGACCCTGGCCGTCGACGGTCGGCAGGGGGATTTCCTCCTCCTGGAATACGCCGAGGGCGCGCGCCTCTACCTCCCCGTGGAGCGGCTGGGCGTCATTTCCAAGTACCTCGGGGCCGACGGCAGCCCGGCGCGGCTCGACCGGTTGGGGGGAAGCTCCTGGCAGCGGGTCAAGGAATCGGTCCGTGCCTCGCTCCGCGAGATGGCCGAGGGTTTGCTCCGGCTCTACGCCGAGCGGTCGGTGGGGGAGGGCCACGCCGTTACCCCCGATACCCCGTGGCAGCGCGAGTTCGAGGCCGCCTTCCGCTTCGAGGAGACCCGGGACCAGCTCCGCGCCATCGAGGACGTCAAGGCCGACCTCGAGCGCCCGCGCCCGATGGACCGGCTCGTGGCGGGGGACGTCGGCTACGGCAAGACCGAGATCGCGCTGAGGGCCGCGTTCAAGGTGGTGATGGACGGCAAGCAGGCGGCCCTCCTCGCCCCGACGACGGTCCTCGCCCAGCAGCACTGGGGGACCTTCAGCGAGCGCTTTGCCCCGTTCCCGGCGCGTGTCGAGCTGCTCTCGCGGTTCCGGACGCCGAAGGAGCAGAAGGCCGTCGTCGCCGGCCTCCGCCAGGGGACGGTCGACGTGGTGATCGGCACCCACCGGCTCCTCTCGCGCGACGTCGCCTTCAAGGATCTGGGCCTCCTGATAGTGGACGAGGAGCACCGCTTCGGCGTGGCCCACAAGGAGCGGATCAAGGAGCTCCGGAAGAGCGTGGACGTCCTGACGCTGACCGCGACCCCGATTCCCCGGACCCTCTACATGTCCCTGTCCGGGGTGAGGGATCTCTCGGTGATCGAGACGCCACCCCCGGAGCGCCTGCCCGTGGAGACCGTGGTGGCCCGGTTCAGCCGCGAGCTGATCCGTGAGGCCCTGGAGCGCGAGCTGGCGCGGGGCGGCCAGGTCTTCTTCGTCCACAACCGCGTCCAGTCGCTGCCCTCGATGACGGCCTTCGTCCAGCGCCTCTGCCCGGGTGCGCGGGTCGTGATGGCTCACGGCCAGATGCGCGAGCGGGAGCTCGAGCGGGCCATGCTCAGCTTCGTCACGGGGGAAGCCGACGTCCTGGTCTCCACGGCGATCGTCGAGTCCGGCCTGGACATCCCCGCGTCCAACACCATGATCGTGAACCGCGCCGATCGGTTCGGCCTGGCCCAGCTCTACCAGCTCCGGGGGCGGGTCGGCCGAGAGCGGCAGCAGGCGTACGCCCACTTCCTCATCCCGGCCGATGGCCGGATCGATGAGACCGCGCAAAAGCGGCTCCGGGTGCTCGAGGAGCTGACCGAGCTGGGCTCAGGCTTCAAGCTGGCCCTCCGGGACCTGGAGATCCGCGGGGCGGGGAACCTCCTCGGCCCGGAGCAGCACGGCCACATCGCCGCGGTGGGGTTCGATCTCTACACGAAGCTCCTGGCCGAGGCGGTGAGAGAATTGAAGGGTGAAGCCGCCGAGCCGTCGGTGGACCCCGTGATCACGGTCGAGGTCGAGGCCTACCTCCCGGAGAGTTACGTGCCCGAGGTGAACCAGCGGCTGGCCCTCTACAATCGGCTGGCCGGGCTGGCCGACCCCGGGGGCATGGAGGAGGTCCGCGCCGAGCTCCTCGATCGCTTCGGGCCGCTGCCGGCGCCGGTGGTCCACCTCCTCGAGGTCGTGGCGCTGCGGGTGGCGGCGAGAAAGCTCGCGATCGAGAAGGTGGAGGCGACAGGCGGCACGGCCCTCCTCACCTTCGCGCCGTTCGCCTCGGTGCCGCCCGATCGCCTGGTCCGGCTCATCGCCGAGAGCCAGCGGCGACTCCGCCTGCGGAAGGAGTTCGTGCTGGAGGCTCAGATCCCCCGAGGGCCGTGGCCCGCCGTCCGCCGGGCGCTCGAGGAGCTGCTCGAAAGGTTCCGATGAGCGTGGGACCCCGGTCTGCGACCCTCGTCGGCGCCGTCCTCCTCGCCGGGTGCGGGTGGTTTGGCGGCTCCAAGGTTCCTCCCGGTGGCTCGCTGGCGGACACCGTCCGGGCGCGCGAGGCCCGCGATGCGCCCCTGGTCCTGCCGCGCACCGATGCGAGCCTGGCGCCGGCTCGGGATGCCGCCGGGGTGGTCGATCGGGTGGTGGCCGTCGTGAACAAAGACGTGATCACGCTTTCGGAGCTCCTGGAGGGCGTGGCGCACTTCCTCTACGAGAGCCGGCAACAGGTCCCGAAGGAGGGGGAGCAGGCCCTCCGGGAGCGGCTGCTCCAGCGCCTGGTGGAGCAGCGGCTCCAGCTCCAGGAGGCCGAGCGCGAGAAGATCACCGTGGAGGAGGCGGAGCTTGCCGAGCAGATGGCCGAGCTGATGAAGCGGGCAGGCGTCCCGACCCAGGAGGAACTGGAGCGGGTCGTCAAAGCCGAGGGGCTCACGATCGAGAGCTTCCGGAAGCGGCTCCGGGAGCAGATCATGGTCCAGAAGGTGGTCCGCCGGAAGGTGACGCTCCGGGTCTCGGTGACCGAGGGCGAGATCGAGCGCTACTTCCTGGGGAACCGGGAGAAGCTCGAGACCGGGCTCTCCTACCACGCGCGCCACATCCTGATCGCCCCGGCGGCCCCGGGCCGCGATTCGGACTGGGAGACGGCGCGCCTCAAGGCGGAGGAGGTCTGGGACCTCATCCGGGCCGGCGGGGACTTCGCCGAGCTGGCGCGGAAATACTCCCGAGACCCCTCGGCCCGGGACGGGGGGGACCTCGGGGTCCTGAAGCAGGGCGAGCTGACCCCCGAGCTCGAATCCCGGATCCTGCGGATTCGCCCGGGCGAGGTGTTGGGGCCGTTCCGGAGCGGGCTCGGCTACCACATCTTCAAGCTCGAGTGGAAGGAGAGCCTGACCGGCCAGGCGCTCGCCCAGACCAAGCAGCAGATCCGGGAGATCCTGTTCCGGCAGAAGTACCAGGCGCGCCTGGAGGCCTGGCTCGAGGAGATCAAGCGGCGGGCGATCATCGAAATCCGGTTGTGAGAAAAGGGTTGACAAGGTTCTCGGCTCTGTGGGAGCATGGATTTGCTAGACCCCGCGTGCGGTTCAGCACCCACCAGCAAAAATCTCGATGAGCATCCCTTAGAGGGCTTGCCCCAGCCAGCCATATACCGTGTCCCCGGTTCTGCGACGGAGCCAGCGGGCCAGGAGGGAAGTCGGATGAACCTCACGGAGTTGAAAGAGAAGACGATCTCCGATCTCAACACGATCGCAAAGAACCTCGGCGTCCAGGGGATCAGCGGGCTCCGGAAGCAGGACCTGATCTTCAAGATCCTCCAGAGCCAGGCCGAGAAGGACGGGCTCATCTTCGCCGAGGGGGTCCTGGAGGTCCTGCCCGACGGCTTCGGTTTCCTGCGCGCCCCGGATTACAACTACCTGCCGGGCCCCGACGACATCTACGTGTCGCCGTCCCAGATCCGGCGCTTCGACCTGAGGACGGGGGACACGGTGTCCGGCCAGGTGCGTCCCCCCAAGGACTCGGAGCGCTACTT
>JACQWB010000177.1 GCA_016209385.1 Candidatus Rokuibacteriota bacterium | reverse complement strand
GAGTCGGACAATCGGATCCTCGAGTGTGCCGTCGAGGCCAAAGTGCACGTGATCATCACCGGTGACAAACACGTCCAAGCCCTCGGGACCTTTCGCGGCATTGCCATTATGAGTCCGCGGCAATTCCTCGATGCGTATTTCGCTGGTGTTTTCAGCGCGCTATAGCGCGACGGTTGGACTACGCAAAGTTTGGGCACAATCGGGGTCGGACCGGAAAGGCAGAAAGTCGGGAGAGCTACTCGCAAGTGATTGAATTTTGGCGGAGGGCGCAGGATTTGAACCCGCAAGGGCCTCGCGGCCCGGTGGAT
Source organism: Candidatus Rokuibacteriota bacterium (assembly GCA_016209385.1). Taxonomy (NCBI): domain Bacteria; phylum Candidatus Rokuibacteriota; species Candidatus Rokuibacteriota bacterium. Next base: position 3,967 of record JACQWB010000177.1, on the reverse strand, counting down.
TTCAAGTCCACTGCCTTACCAGGTTAGGCTAGCCCTCCGCGTCCTTTATTGTCGCACACTTCCTGCAAGCTCACTGTTGGAGTCAATACTGGGCGGTAAGCAGGTTGACGGATCGAGGCCCTCAGGGGACAGAAAGGAAGCCTCATTCCGTTTCCTCCTGGGCAGCCGACGACGGGGCGTACCGCGCACGGAGGTCGAGTTTCTCCGGGGCCAGTTCGTAAGCCCTGAGGACCTTGCCCCCCAACCTTCCTGGAGCCCGCAAACAGGCCCAGGAGCGGCACTTCCGGCAACCCCGCCCGCGAGGTGTGTCACGAAATCAATCTGTCGGGCTGAAACCTAGTTTTCCCGATCTCAGCACGGCGGAGCTCAGGCCCGCGGTCGTCCTCTCTACCTACGGCGAGGGAGCGAAACCCCTGCTATAGATGGCCTGCCTCCGGGGCCCCGTGCCGGTCCAGTTTTGAGCTTGAGCACAGCGACCTTTGCGGCGCGCCCTTCGAGGTCCTTGCTCAGGGCATAAACGGCCTGGAGGAGATCCAGCCGCACCCAGACGTCCGAATCTGGCGCCAGGAGCACCTCGCGCTCCCACCAGTCCACGCGGTCAAGATCGGGGAGCGGCTGGCCGTCGAGGAGCCAGGACCAGAGCCCGCCGAGCGCCGCGCAGGCCAGGCCCTCCTGGTCGGCCTTGAGCGCTTTCTTCTCGCCCCCGGTGATCAGGAGCGGGACCGAGGGATCGGCGAGCGCCGCGGGGCCGTGCCCGCGGGCGGGTAGTAGCGAACGGAATGTCCGTCTCCGTCAGGGATCGGCGGGAAGAGCTTCACCCGGTAGAAGCCGTCGGCCTCGGGGTACGGGATCAGGTAACAGTGTTGGACCTTCGGAGCGAGGCGCTGCGAGAGATACCGCGGCGACTCTCCGGGCGCCAGAGAGCGCCGCCCAGCAGTGAGGATCGTCTCGGGGCTGAGCCCGCTCCGCGCGCGGAGATCCACGATGTGGTCTGGGGGAGGGGAAGCGAGCGCTCGCCGCTGACTCGAATGCCCGGCTGGCCTTCATCTTCAGGCATAATCAGTGAAGAAAAAGCGCTCGGTCCTGGTGGAGAAGGCGGAGATGAGGCGGTCGAGAGCTTGACCAGATCCGGATTCTGCCATATGGTGTTCGCATGAGCGAGGAGCTTTCCAAGCGGCTCGACGACCTGCATAAGCGCTTCGACGATCTCCGAAGCGACCTGGGCGCCCGCATAAGCGACACGAGCAAACGGATTGACGATCTCCGCGGGGACATGAACCAGCGGTTCGGCGAGCTCCGGACAGACATGAACGCCCGATCGGAAGGCCTCAACCAGCGCCTGAGCGATCTGCACAGCACACTGCGCATTTTCATGTGGGTTGTTTCCGGGTGGTTCACGTTCTTGACTGCTGTCCTCGCTGTCTTCGGCTTTCTCCGCCGGTAACCGGTCCCTTCTCCCCCACTGTCCGTTTTTCCAAGATACGTACAGCCCAACGTGGCGCGGCCCGCAACTGCTTCCGGCTTCCATCACAGACACGCTGAGGCCCAGCCCTTGACCTCAACACGTCCTCCGGCTACCGTAGCTCCACCATGCCCGGCACGCCCGCCCATGTCTGGCATCCGTGGCTCCGCACCGAGCGCGTCCTCCGCGCCATCCTGACCGAGCCGTGGAGCGCCGAGGCGTGGGAGCGGATCAAGCTTGAGATCCCCGAGTCCTCGCAGAGCACGCCCGGATCAGGAAAGCGGGCTGGTCCAACTAGAAGCAGGTGATTCCAGTGAGGGTGTCTCCGTCTCCCGAAGCCATGGGATCACCCTCCGGCCGCCGGGCGAGCATTGCCTGATTGGGGGGACCCAGACGCGGCCCGCGCCGCCCCGCTTGCCGGTGTTCCGCCAGTCCTACTGTCCGGCCTGCGGACGGACTGGAGCCATCCGCTGCGGTGCTGAAAGGTTTGTGCTTCTCAGCGCGTGGCGGGTTCGCGGGGTTCGTGTCTCTTTTGCTGCAGGGCGCGCTCCCTCGCGGCCTCACCCCTGGCGACGGCCTTCCTTCCCGCCGCTGTCTCGGCCTTCCAGCGGGTTCGGTGCCGGAGGTGCTTCTCTTCATCCCAGCGGTGCTGCGTCCCCCCGCCGATGAAAACCACGAAGACCTCACAGCCATCCGGATATTCGTACGGCCCGTGAGGCAGGTCCCAGCCGAAGACATAATCTCCCGGGCCCAGGTCCTTGCCCGCCACGCACATCCGCCCCTTGGTGACGAGGATCGAATGCCAGCTCTCGTGAACGTGCGCCGGCTCAACGTAGCCCTTCGGGAATTTAATCTTCATGTCAATCCGCCGCGTGACGGGGTCGTGGGTGAAGATCTTGACCTTCACGCCCTTGGGCAGCGTGAGGAGCTCGATCGCCACCCCCTCCTGCCACACGACGTCCCTATTGTAGATGGCGTGGAAGGAATGATCGGCTTTCCCCGGGTTGGCGCTTTTTGCGAATGGCATGGCTTCTCCTCAAAGATGCTCTTCTCCGTTCGGGCAGGCCCACGACGAGGGAGTTGGCGGCCGGCGTGCGCAGCCGGCGCGTGGTGACGTGGGTGAGCTTCATCGGGTGGCGGGTCCTCAGGTGGGGAGCCCGAACAGCGAGGTCATTCTCTTCGCGTCGAGCATCGCAGCCATTTCGCCGTCCGGGGGGCGGCGCTCAAACCGGCTTGCGGCGTCCAGGACCCGCGGCAGCAGGGCGAGGTCTCCAACCGTGTTGAGGAAGACGCCGGGCAGGCCGAGGGCCCAGTGAACCGCCCGGTCGATGTCCGCCTGCTCCTCGAGCGGCTGGTACCACGTGGTGTGCGTCCGGGCTTGGCTGGCCCATGGCCCGCGGGCGATGGACTTGATGACCTGGACCGCGACGTTCCGCTCCCGGCAGATGCCCAGCACCTCCTCGAAGTTCCGCCGGTAGCGCTCGCTCTGGGCCATCAGGAAGTTGTACGGCAGCAGCACCGCGTCGAAGTCAAAGCGAGCAAGGCTGCGCTTGTGCATCGCGGCGATGGTCCAGCCGTGGCCGGTCACGCCGATGAAGCGCGCGAGCCCCTGCTGGCAAGCCTCGATCGCCGCCGCCAGCGCGCCGCCGGGGCCCATCGCCTGATCCCAGTCGTCGGGATGGCCCAGGGAGTGGAGCTGGATCAGGTCCACGTGGTCGACTCGCAGCCGATCGAGCGAGCGGTGGATTTCGTCGCGGGCCTCGCGCGCGGTTCGCATCCCGGTCTTGGTCGCGAGGAAGAAGTCCTTGCGATGGCGGGCCATCCAGGGGCCGATGCGGAGCTCCGAGTCCCCGTACCGCGGGGCAGTGTCGATGTGGTTGATACCGTATCGGAGCAGCAGGTCGAGGGCGCGGTCCGCATCCGCCTGGCTCGCCTGCGCCAGCGCGGCCGCCCCAAACACGGTCACGCTGCTGAGGTGAGCGCTCCGTCCGAAGGGTCGACGTTCGATCATCGCGCATCTCGCCCCGGCGCGTACTTCCCCGTCAGTTGCGGCGTCGTCCCTTCGAGCCCCTTCTCCTGCCGCTCCAGCCGGGTCTCCCTGGCCCAGGTCCGCTTCAGCTCGTCGCGCACGTGCACGCGCAGCCGGCCCAGCCCCTCCGTCTCGAGCTCGATCAGGTCGCCGTCCTGGAAGGCGGAGAGACCACGGTGGTTGGTTCCCGTGGCGAGAACATCGCCCGGCTCCAGGGTGTGGATGGAGCTGACCCACTCGATGCACCGGGGGATCTTGTGGGCCATGTCGCTGGTGTTGAAGTTCTGCTTCAGCACCCCGTTCACCCAGAGCCGTACCTGGAGGCGGTGAGGGTCGGGGATCTCATCGGCCGTCACCAGATAGGGGCCCATGGGGGCAAAGGTGTCCCGCGACTTCATCTGGTAAAAGGTGTTGCCGCTGGGCAGCAGGCCGCGGGCCGACCCGTCGATGAAGTTCAGGTACCCGAAGACGTAGCT
>JACQWB010000176.1 GCA_016209385.1 Candidatus Rokuibacteriota bacterium | reverse complement strand
GCGCTTCACCGATGAGGAGCTGAAGTCACTGGAAGGAGAGGCCTCCAAGATCATCGACATCGCGGAGTTCGTGCCGCTCGCCAACGTGGATCCCATCTACTTCGAGAAGACCTACTACCTGGGGCCCGACAAGGGCGGCGAGAAGGCGTACCGGCTCCTCGCCGACGCGATGGCCAAGACCGACCGGGTCGCCCTCGCCAAGTTCGTCATGCGCGGCAAGGAGAGCCTGGTCCTGGTCCGACCCGCCCAGGGTGGGCTCATGCTCCATACGATGTACTTCGCCGACGAGGTCCGGGACTTCGGCGAGATCGACAAAGGTCAATCAGCCAAGATCAAGGAGGGCGAGCTCGAGCTGGCCCTCCGCCTGATCGACGAGCTGTCGAACGGAGACTTCAAGCCCGAGCAGTACCAGGACGAGTACCGGCTGCGCGTCCTGGACCTCGTGAACCTGAAGGTCGAGGGCAAGGAGATCACCGCCGTCGGGCCGCAGGTCCAGCGCGCCCAGGTGATCGACCTGATGGAGGCGTTGAAAGAGAGCCTCGCAAAGCGAGTCCCGCAGGAGAAGAAGCCCCCCGCCAAGGCGCCGCGGCGCGCCGAGGCAAAAGCCGCGGAGGCCATCCCCGCGAAGAAGGTCCAGGCCGTCAAGAAGTAAGGGAAAGCCGCGCAGTCGGTGCCTGGCCTCGGCTGGGAGCCGGACCCAGCACGCGTCGCGCGGTTCAGGCTCGATCCCGATCGCTGAGGTCCTCGCGACCCGCTACCGCCAGGAGCCGGCCGCTCACGTGTCGGAGGAGCGGTGTCAGGACAAGGGCGAGGGCGACGAGCAGCAGGCCGGCCGCGAGCGGCCGCCGGAGAAAGACGGCGAGGTCCCCCCTGGACATAATGAGCGACTGCCGCAGCGACGTCTCGAACACCGGGCCGAGCACCAGGGCGAGGACGAGGGGGGCGACCTCGAACCCACCCTTGCGCAGGACGTAGCCCAGCAGCCCGAACAGGATCATCACCCACACGTCGAAGACGCTGTAGTTGATGCTGTAGACGCCGACCAGGCAGAACAGGACGATCAGCGGGTGGAGGAAGCGGCCGGGGACCCGGAGGAGGCTCGCGAAGAGACCGACCAGCGGGAGGTTCAGGATCAGGAGCATGAAGTTGCCGATGTACATGCTGACGATCACGCCCCAGAAGAAGTCCGGCCGCTGCTCGATCAGCAGGGGGCCCGGCCGCACCCCGTGGATCATGAGCGCGCCCATCATGACCGCGGTCGCCGGCGCGAAGGGAATCCCCAGGGCGAGCAACGGCACCATCGCGCCCCCTGTGGCTGCGTTGTTGGCCGCCTCCGGGCCGGCCACGCCTTCGATGGCCCCGCGCCCGAAGCGCTCGGGGTGTCGCGAGACACGCTTCTCGACGGTGTAGGAGGTGAATGAGGCGAGCACGGTCGCGGGCCCGGGAAGGATCCCCACCGCGAAGCCGAGCACGGAGCCCCGCAGGATGGCCCCGATCGAGTCCTTCCAATCCTCCTGGCTCGGCCAGAGGTGCCTCAACTTGGTCCTGATCACCTCCTGGAGCGAAGCGCGTTCGACCGACACCAGCACCTCGGCGATCCCGAACAGCCCCATCGCGACGGGCACGAAGCCGATCCCCTCCCACAGCTCCGGCCGCCCGAAGGCGAACCGCCGGTAGCCCGACATCGGCTCGATCCCCACCGTCCCGAGGAGCAACCCGAACGCGGCCACCATCAGCGCCTTCAGCATCGACCCCTGCACGAGGTACGCGAGCAGCACGAACCCGAGGATCATGACGGCAGCATACTCGGCCGGACCGAACTTGAGCGCGAGCTGGGCGAACGGCGGCGCGAGGAGCATCAGCATCAAGATGCTGAAGGTGCCGGCCACGAAGGAACCGATTGCGGCCATCGCCAGCGCCGGGCCTGCCCGTCCCGCGCGCGCCATCTGATAGCCGTCGAGCGAGGTCACCACGGAGGCCGCTTCCCCCGGGACGTTGATCAGGATGGAGGTGGTGGAGCCCCCGTACATCGCGCCGTAGTAGATCCCCGCCAGCATGATCATCGCGGTCGTCGGATGCATTCCGAACGTGGCGGGGATCAGGAGAGACATGCCGGCGATCGGGCCGACGCCGGGGAGGACCCCGACCAGCGTGCCGATCAGGACTCCGACAAAGCAGTAGAAGAGGTTCCCGGGGCTGAGGGCGATCGCCAGTCCATTGGCCAGGTGGCTGAGGATGTCCACCGACTCATCGCCCCGCGGTTACCGCGCGATGATCCCTCCCGGCAGCGGCACCCCGAGCCACAGCCCGAAGAGCGCGTAGCTGGCGCCCGTGACCAGGGCCGAGAACGCTACCGCGGAAAGCCACCGCCGCTCGCCCAGGATCCAGAGCAGGGCGCCCAGGAGGAGAAAGGTGGTGACCAGATACCCGAGGGGCTCCAGCGCCAGCCCATAAAACAGGAGCCCGCCGACCATCCAGGCCACCTGATACCGGTTGAGCTCCCCGGTCTTCGGCGCGACAAACTTCCGCAACGGCAGGAACACGCTTGACATCAGGACGAGCGACATCGCCGCCAGCGCGGCACCCACCCAGAACGGCATGAATCCGGCACCCGGGTCCCGGATGCTTCCCATAGGCATCGCGCGCGCGCCGAAGCAGACGGCGAGGGCAAAGACGAACCCGATGCACCCGCTTGCGAGGTCGCCCCGGTGGAGCACGGCCGCTATTTCCTCTTGGGCAGGCCCAGCCTGCGGATCAACTCGCCGTTCCGCGCGTAGGTCTGGGCAAGCTTTCGCGCGGCGTCGTCCGGCCCCAGGTACTCCAGGTCGAAGACGAGCTTCTCCGCCGTCGCGGCGAACGCCGGATCCTCCATCGCCTTCTTGAACGCGTCATGGAGGGTCTTCATGATCTCGGGAGGCGTTCCTTTCGGGACCGCGATGATGTAGAAGTTCGGAACCTGGACGTCGTAGCCGATCTCCCTGAAGGTCGGGGCGTCCGGGAACTTCGGGTTCCGCCGCTCGTCGAAGACCCCCAGCACCCTCGCCTTCTTCGCCTCGACCTGGGCGATGATCTCGTTCGTGTTGTGAACCGACGCCTCGACATGGCCGCCGAGCATGCTCACCACGGCCGGCCCTCCACCTCCAGACGGAACCAGGGTGACATCGAGCTTGGCCACCATCTTCAGCTCCTCCATCCCGAGATGGTTGACCGTGCCCACGCCGGCATGGCTGATCTTCACCGTCCCGGGCTGCGCGCGGATGTGCGCGAGGAACTCCTGAACCGCCTTCCAGGGCGCGTCGGCCCGGACGCTCAGCACGCCAACGAACTTGGCGATGTGGATGACGGGCAGGTAATCTTTCTCCGTGTAGGGCAGATCAGCCAAGTGGGGCTGGGTGGTGAGTGGCCCGACCGGGCACACGCAGACCGTGTACCCATCCGCCCGGGCCTTCACCAGCTCGGTCACGGCGATCGTCCCCACCCCGCCGGTCTTGTTCAGGACGACGACGGGCTGGCCCAGGTACTTCTTCACCACTCCCTCCAGGGCCCGCGCGATCAGGTCGGTCGATCCCCCGGGGGGGAAGCCAACCAGCGCGGTGATGGGCTTCACGGGGAACTTCTCGGCGGGCAGCGCCTCGTCGGGCGGACTCAGCAGGACCGCAGCGATCACGGAAAGCAGAAGCACGACCGGATATCGGTTCATAGCCGCCTCCATCTGGTGGGCACCCTCATGCGGACAGGCCACCTCGCGCCGACGGTCGACGCGAATCGGCACGAGTGTAGACCGAGCATCTTTTCCCGTCAATGCGGCGGCCCGCGCCTTGACACCTCCACGACTACAGGCTAAGTTGAGCCGAGCGTTTGCCAGCAAGCGGCCCGGGATCACGGCGGGAGGATCCATGCACCTGTTCGATGACGCGTTGCGCGCGCGGGCGCGCGCCAACCTTGAGGCGTTCGAGCGACGGCTGGTCCCAGCCGACGGGCGACGCCTGGCCGCCGTGGCGGTCGTGCTCCTCCCGGACGAGAGCGGGCGCGCGTGCTTCCTGCTGACGCGTCGCGCGGCAACGCTCCGGGCTCACGCCACGCAGTGGGCGCTGCCCGGCGGCCGCATCGAAGACGGCGAGAGCCCCGGAGGCGCCGCCCTGCGCGAGCTCGACGAGGAGCTCGGTCTCGCCCTCGGCGCCGAGTCGGCGCTCGGGCTGCTCGACGACTACGGCACCCGCTCGGGCTTCATCATCACTCCGGTCGTGGTCTGGGGGCGACGCGACGTCGAGCTGGCGCCGAACCCCGCCGAGGTCTCGAGCGTCCACCGGGTCCCGCTCGACGAGCTCGAGGCACCCGGCGTACCCCGCTTCGTCACGATTCCCGAGAGCGACCGGCCCGTGATCCAGCTGCCGATCCTCGGCACGCTGCTCCACGCTCCGACCGCCGCCGTCATCTACCAGCTCCGCGAGGCCGTGGTCCACGGCCGACCCACCCGTGTCCACCACTTCGAGCAACCGGTCTGGGCCTGGCGCTGACTATCCCGGGACCCCGGCCGGCCCGTACGGAGGCGCCATGTTCACGCTCATCGACGCCGGACGCCCGGTGGAAGTGCCCGCGCGCATCCGGGACGGCCGCGTGCGCCTGACGGCGCAGGCGGTGGAGGAAGCGCTCGGGGTCAAGCCGGAGACGGCGGACGCGGGCGAGGTGGATCTCGCCGAGCTGGCCGAGGCCCTCGACCGCCCCCTCGCGGTCGACCTGGACGAGCGCGCCGTTTACCTGGGCGTCTCGGCGCGCCAGCGCGCCAGCGCTCTCGCGTCCCTCGAGGCGCCCGACTTTACGCTGCCCGATGTGGAGGGGCGCCTCCATTCCCTCTCGGCGCACCGCGGCACGAAGGTGCTGCTGGTCGTCTACGCGTCGTGGTGAGGGTGCCGTCTGGACCTGCCGGTCTGGCAGGCCACCTACGAGGAGCTGAAGGGCTTCGCCTTCACCGTGATCACGGTCGCGCTCGACAAGAGCCCCGAGGACGCACGCCGGTGGATCGAGGCCGCCCGGCCGACGCACCCGTCGCTGATCGACACGAAGCACGTCCTGGCCGACCTCTACAACATCGTGAACGTGCCCACGGTCCTCTGGATCGACGAGCGTGGACGGGTCGTGCGGCCCAACGACGTGGCCTTCGGGACCGACACCTTCCGTCACATCACCGGCCTCGAAGCGGCCAAGCACCTGACCGCGCTCAGGGCCTGGGTGCGGGGCGAGGCGCCGCCGCTGCCCGAGGCGCGGGTGCGCGCGCTCCAGGCGCGCCCGACGCCGGGAGATCAGCAGGCGCGCGCCGAGTTCGGCCTCGGGCAGTGGCTCTTCGAGCAGGGCCGGGCGGCCGCGGCGGAGCGGCACTTCGTGCGCGCCGGCGAGCTGGCGCCGCACGATTTCACGATCCGGCGCGGGACGATGCCCATGCGCGGGATCGACCCGATGGGCCCCCAGTTCCGCAAGATGCTCCAGGAGTGGACGGGAGCGGGCAGGTCCTACTACCGGCCGCTGCCGGACTGACGCCCTCTACCTGGTCTCGATCTTGCCGATCCGCTTGATGACGGCGGCGAGGGTGGTGGCGTCGCGGTCCCACCAGGCGCGGAACTCGTCGCCCTCCTGGTAGGCGATCGGCGTCTGGATTTTCTCCATCGCGCTCTTGAACTCCGGGTCCTGCACCGCTTGGCGTGCGGCATCCCTGAGCACCTTCACCACGTTCGCCGGCACGTTCTTCGGCGCGAAGAGGCCCGCCCAGAGGTAGTACTCGATGTCGTAGCCCACCTCTCGCATCGTCGGCACATCGGGGAACGCGGCGAGCCGCTGGCCCCCCCACGTGGCGAGGGCCCGGAGCTTGCCGGCCCGCAGGTGCGGGACGGCGAGCGCGGGCGGGGACGCCCACATGGCGGCGTGACCGCCGAGGACCGCAGTCATCGCCGGGGCGCCGCCGGTCGTTGGCAGGTGACGCATCCGGAGCCCCGCGGCGTGGAGGACCATCTCCATCGGCACGTGCGAGGCGCCGTACACCCCCGAGGAGGAGTAGGTGATCTCGCCCGGCCGCCGCTTCGCGTCCTCGACCACCTCCTTCACGCTCTTCCACGGCTGATCGGCCCCGACGACGAGGATCGGGGGATCGGCGTTGAGCCGGGCGATTCCGACGAACTGATCGCGCGTGAAGGCGGGGGTCCGCCCGAACAGCGCGTCCACCTCCGGGATCGTCGAGATGCTGACGAGGCCGAGCAGCAACGTGTAGCCGTCCGGCTTGGCCACCGCCACCGACTGCATCCCCACCGCGCCCGCCGCGCCGGCCTTGTTGGCGACGACGACCGGCTGCTTCAGCACGCGTTCGAGGGCCGGCGCGAGGGGGCGCGCCGAGAGATCGGCGATGCCGCCGGGCGGGAACGGTACCACGATCGTGATCGGCCGGGTCGGGTACGGCTCCTGAGCCGCCGGTCCGGCTCCCTGCACCGCTGCCGCGACCAGAACGCTCGCCACCAGCATCACGCCGAACTGTTTGCGGGTCATAGCGACCTCCATCGTTTCAGTGCTCCCGCTCCCCTCACTCAACCGCGGCGAAGAAACGGGCGGGGGCGCCCTCGGTCCCGGCGATCTTGTAGAACGGGGCGTAGAAGGCGACGCGGCGCGGCGGGAGCGCCCCCAGGTTGGTCAGCCCCTCCATGATCACGATCCCGGCCCCCAGGATGACCCGGTGCATCGGGAAGTCCTCGGAGCTGAAGTCGGGGAGGCGCGCGCAGTACTCCTCGAAGAAGTCGAAGCCGATAGACTTCGGCCCCTTGGCCACGAGCCACTCCGCCGACTCGGGCGGGAAGAACGGCGACTGGGTGAAGTAGTCGGGCCAGATCCCGTACATCTTGTCGGTCCAGTCGGTCCGGAGGAGGACGATGTCGCCCTTCCGAACCCGGTCACCGCCGGCGCCCTTGAGATCGTCGATCGTGATGGCGTGGTTCGCCCCGATGGAGGAGAGGTCGAGGACCACGGCGTCGCCCGTGACCTGCTCCAGGCCGATCTCGGCCGTGGTGATCCCGTCTTTGAACACGTGGAGCGGCGAGTCGATGTGGGCTCCGGTGTGGAGGCTCTGCCGGACGCTCGAGACCTGCCAGAAGCCCGGGCCGCGCCGGTGGGGCGTGATCTCGACCCGGAGGTTGGTCGAGGGCGGGCTCAGCGTGCTCGCGTCCACGGTCACCGAGAGATCAATCAGCTCTGCCATGGATTCCTCCCGGGCGCGGATACCCCGCCCACCCCGGCCAGTCGCGGTAGATCGCGTCGCACTCCGCAGCCATCACGCCGCTCACGATGTTCAGCTTGAATCCTGTCAGGGCGACGAGCCGGTCCACGGTGTAGTCGCGAAGGTCGAACAGGCCGTTCGAGAGCTGGCGGATCGAGGTGTAGCGCGTGCCGATGACGAGCGTGTCGATCCCCGCCCAGAGAATCGCCCCGCAACACATGGGACACGGCTCGCAGGTGGTGTAGACGATGCAGCCGGCAAGGCGTGAGTCGCTCAGGTTCTTCGCTGCGTCCCGAATGGCGAGGGTCTCGGCGTGGGCGGTAGGGTCCTTGGTGGAGTTGACCAGGTTCCGTCCCCTCCCGATGACTTCGCCGTGGCGGACAACGACGGAGCCGAACGGGCGCTCGCCCGCCCGAAGGCCGCCCCGCGCCTCCTCGACGGCCAGAGCCATGAACCGGTCATGGTCGCCCGTCATTTCGATCTCCCCGTCTGGCCACCGCCTTCCATTCCCGCCAGCAGCTCGAGCGTCGTGACCATCGCCGCCAGATCCTCGCCGCCCCGGCCCGCCGCGACTGTGGCTGTCGCAAGCTGCTGGGCGATGCTCGTCAGCGGGAGCGCGACGCCGAGGCGCCGGCCCTCCTCGAGCATGAGCTTGAAGTCCTTCAGGAACAGCTCGAGCTTCATCTGGGGCTCGAAGCGGTGGCTCGCCATAAGGGGCCCGCGGACGTCCAGCATCCTGGAGCCCGCCGCGCTGTCGCGCAGCAGATCGACCAGCTGGGCCGGGTCGAGGCCGCCCTTGGCCCCCAGGACCAGCGCCTCGGCGAGAGCCGCCGTGTTGAGGGCGACCAGGAGGTTCGTCGCGAGCTTCGCGAGCGAGGCCATACCGACCGCCCCCACGTAGGCGGTCCGCCGCGCAATCGCGTCAAAGACCGGGCGGCACGCCTCGACCCGTCCCGGCTCGCCCCCGACGAAGATCGTGCAGTCGCCGCGCGCCACCATCCCGCTGGTCCCGCTCATGGGCGCGTCGAGGAACCCAAGCCCCTTGGCCTGGGCGGCCTCGCCGAGGCGACGGGTCAGCTCGGGCGAGATCGTACTCATCTGGATCAGCGTGGCGTCGCGAGGCGCCGTCTCCACGAGGCCGGCCGGGCCGCTGACCACCGTCTCCACGCTCTCCAGCGACGGCAGGATCGTGAAGACCGCTTCCGCCCCCACCGCCGCCTCGGCGATGCTCGTCCCGGCTTTGAGTCCCTGGGGGCGAAGCGCTTGCACCTGCTCAGGGCGTGTGTCAAAGCCCGTCACCTCAAAGCCGCCTTTGAGCAGGCGCGAGGCGACAGCCGTCCCCAGCAGCCCTACACCGATGATGCCGATCCTCCGCATGCTCGCCTCCCTTCGTCTCCCCTTCTAGCGCGAGCTTCGCTCGCGCAACCCCTGGGGGAGGCCTCGGAGGGGGCCGTCGAGGCCCCCTCCGATTTTTATCGGAACCGGGGCATGACCTCCCGTGCGAACAACTCCATCGAGCGCCGGACCTTGTCCTGGGGGAGGCCGCCGAAGTTCATCCAGCAGAGGACCTGGCCGACCCCGGCCTGCCGCATCTCCTCGATCTTCCGGGCGACGGTCTCCGGAGAGCCGAAGGCCACGGTCTCTGCCACCAGGCCCTCCCACGTGGTGTTGGCGAGCCGCTCGGCCATCGCACGGAAGGCGGGCTGCAGCGCCGGGTCGGCGTCCTCGATGCGCTCGGGAAGGACGAACTTCTTGAACGCCTCCAGGTACCAGAGTTCCGCCTCCTTCGCCTCGACGAGGGCGTAGGCGTCGCTGGGCGCCACGTAGATATGACGCGAGACGCCCCAGTCGGTGAGAAGCCCGGTGATCTCCTCCTGGCTCCGCCCGGCGCTCTTGAGCGTCTTGACGTAGATGTCCCGGTCCGTGACGAGCCGGTCGACGGAGCCGTAGACGAGCGAGTTGAGCATCGGCCAGCCACGCAGCGCCGTGTGCTCGATGCTCTCGGGTGAGACGCAGACCTGATAGAGCGGGGGGTGAGGACGCTGGAGGGGCTTCGGGATCACGCGGACCTCGTGGATCTGGAAAAAACGCCCCTCGTAGCTGAAGCGCTCTTTGGTCCACGCGTTGATCATGATCTCGATCGTCTCGTCGAAGCGCTCGCGGCTCTCGATCTGCGGGATCCGATAGCCCGCGAACTCCGTCGGCCGGTTCCCCCGGCCCATGCCGACGTCGAGGCGGCCGTCGGACAGGATGTCGGCGAGCGCGACCTGCTCGGCGAGGCGGACGGGATCGTGGAAGGGTAGGATCGCCGCGGCGAGCCCGATCCGGATGCGGCGCGTCCGCATGGCCGCGGCCGCCGCGAGCATCAATGGGTCGACCGCGAGGCCGTAGTCGATGAAGTGGTGTTCAGTCAGCCACACCTCGTCGAACCCGAGCTCCTCGGTCCACTCCATCTGCCTGAGCTCGCGGTGGATGATGTCGGCGTGGTCCTGGCCAGGTGGTGCCTGGAAGAAGTAGAAGGTTCCGAATCGCACTCTCGACTCCTTTGGGCGTTTCGAGCTAGAGCCCCAGATACCGCGCCTTGATCTCCTCGTTCTGCCAGAGGGCCTGAGGCGAGCTGGAGTGGACGATCCGGCCGCGGGAGAGGATGTGGACGTCGTCGGCGACCCCGAGGGCGAGCGGCAGATTCTGCTCGACCAGGAGGATCGAGAGCCCCCGCGCCTTCAGGTCGCCGATGGCACGGCCGACCTCGCGTACGAGAAGCGGCGCCAATCCCTCGGTGGGCTCGTCCATCAGCAGAAGCTCCGGGTTCGTCATGAGCGCGCGGGCGATCGCCAGCATCTGCTGCTCGCCGCCCGAGAGCTTCCCCGCCCGGTGCTCGGCGCGCTCTCTCAAGCGCGGGAAGAGGTCCATCACGCGCTCGGTCGTCCACGCCCGGCTGTTACCGCGCGTGGCGACCATGAGGTTCTCCATCACTGTGAGCGACGGGAAGACGCGGCGGCCCTGGGGAACCAGGCCCATCCCGAGCGCGACCGCCCGGTAGGAGGGCCACCTGGTGATGTCCTGGCCCTTGAACACCACCTGCCCCTGGCGGGGCGGGGTGAACCCGATGATCGACCGGATCAGCGTCGTCTTCCCCATCCCGTTCCGCCCGAGGATCCCCACCACCTGCCCCTTGTCCACCCGGAGCGAGACCCCTTGGAGGACGTAGCTGTCGCCGTAGTACGTGTGAATGTCCCGAACCTCTAGCATGCCAGTCTCAACCGTAGAGCTCTGGTTTGACGCAGTTCGGCGGCCGCCGCCGTTGGATGACGGCGACAGTATGCTCGACAACGAAGATCCGGGCGCGCATCAGCTCACCCAGCGTACCACGCCGGCAACCCCGTCCACCGCGACTATCGCCCCCTCGGGGATGCGGCGGGTGGCGCCGGCCACGCCGAGGACGGTGGGAATCGCGCGCTCGCGGGCCAGGGCCGCCAGGTGCGACGTGCTGCCCCCCAGTTCGGCCACCACGCCTGCCACCCATGGCAGGACAGCGGTCAATGCCGGGCCCGCCACCTGGGTCACCAGTACCTCGCCCGGCTCCACGTGCTCGAGGTCATGCTCGCTCAGCACGATGCGGGCAGGGCCCGAACCCCAGCCCACCCCCGCCGGCTGGCCGCGCAAGCCGGGATGGCGGAGCCATAGCTCGTCGGGCGCCTGACGCGGCTCCACCCGGAGCGGCCGCGCCTGGAGGATCTGGAGGCCCTCGGCGCCGAGCGCCCACTCTACTTCGACCGGGCGGCGGAGGACCGCCTCAGCCGCCAGGACCATGCCCGCCAATTCCCGCACCTGGCCGGCGTCGAGACACGGAGCCTCCACCAGCTCACGGGCGACCGCCCGGGGACGCAGCCCGGCTTCCGCGGAGACCAGTACGAGGCGGTCCTTCCGGCCTGGCTCCACCTCCGCCAGCGCGCCGTCGCGTCGCACCACGAAACGGTCGGGCACTACCTCGCCCTGGGCGACCGCCGAACCCAGGCCCCAGGTGCCGGTGAGCAGGACATCGCCGTCCGCCGTACGGCTCAGCGCGCCCCCCGCCGCGCGCGCCTCCACGAGGTGCTGCACCAGGACCGCCATCGCCGTTTGCGCCGGATCGACGCCGTGTACCTCCATGTAGCGGAGCGCGCGCGTGGCCCAGAGCGCCGCCCAGCAGGCGCGTACGGCCGTCACCAGCTCGGCCTCGGTGGCGATCCCGAAGAAACTGTCGAACTGGCCGGCGAAGGACGCGGTCGGCGTGTCCTCGAGCAGCGCTGAGGAGCGCACCGCGGCCAGGCTCGCCGGCCGGCTCATCAGGCGGCGCCACGCTGCCGCGAGTGCTGTGGACACCGTCGGCTCGAGCGGCGCACGCTGGAACCCGAGCTTGACGTCGAGCGCACGGCGCCTCAGGTCGACACCCTCCCCGTGGGCGAGGCCAGAAGCCCTTACCTCGACGCCTGCCGCCCGCAGCTGGGCGCGGTACGCCTCGGCGGTGAGGCAGAACCCGTCTGGGACGGGCAGCCCGGCGCGTTTGAGCCGGGCGAGAGTAGCCGCCTTCGGCCCGACGCGGTCCGGCGTCGCCCGCGCGGCGTCCGTCAAGGGGATCGCGAGATCCACGGGATCGCTCACTCCTCGGTTGCGATCACCAGGCGCAGGACACGCCCGGGGCATCAGTCGACGACCGTGATCTGCTCCACGGGGAAGTTCGAGATGATCTCGATGCCGTTGTTGTGGACGATCAGCATCTCCTCGATCCGCACCCCCCACTCGTACTTCTTGCCGTGCTGGGTCTCCAGCGCGAAGACCATGCCGGGCTTGATCTCGAGCGGGTGATCGAGGGACCAGATGCGCGAGATGACCGGCTGGTCATACTGGGCCAGTCCGAGGCCGTGGCCCCACAGGTTGGCGGCCGCCTGGTCCTCCTCCTCGTACCCCCAGGCCTCCTTCGCCGAGGGCCACTTGAGCGCGATGTCCCGGGTGGTGGCCCCGGGGCGCACGGCGTGGATGGAGTCGTAGAGCCACTTGAGCGCGGTGGCGTAGTAGTCTTTCAATTTCCCGTCACTCGGTTATCCGTCAGGTCCGGTATCCCTCACAGCAAAGTCGCCTGTCTTGCGCCCGACCGCACGTCTCGAAACAACGCGGCATGCGAGACCTTCTGCCGCACATCCTTTTCACATTCGGCGACGAGTTGCTCCCAGTCAGCACTGTCTTTTAGGGTAGAGAATTTCTTGGTCGGCACAGTGTATACCACGGCCTTTTTATGTTGGCGCAGTAGGCGAGCTATGTTGGTAAGAGTACCCGCACTTCTACCATCCCAGATCATAAATCCGACAGACGCCTCCTGAGCCATCTGCTGATCCTTCGCTGCGTAGAAGTCGAAATCTTTCCTGCCTTGAGCCGCAGGCACAGCCCTGATTGGCCAGTTACCGAGGTTATTGCGGCATTGTCCCCCTGAACAGAACACCTCGACCCTCTCGTAGCCCCGACTCTGAAGATACTTCTGGATCGCCTTGTCGGCGCCGTTCGCATCCCCCAATAGCACTACGAGACCTTGCTCGATGATGCGGTCTAGGCGGCGCCGCACCTCGATATTGAGGCGGGATACTCGTCGAGATCCTCCCACAAAGACCTTGGTCATACCTTGCTCCGCGTACGAGTGATGGCGAGAGCATATACATCAACGACGCGACCCTGATCGTAGAGGGCCGCCGTTATGGCGTTCATGGTCGCTCCCGAACGGTACAGGTCATCGAAAAGCAGAACCTTCTGACCCGCAACGAGCGCTGGCGCGACCGTATGAGCACCTTCGAGTAGACGAAGCCTCTCATCGTAGTCGTAAACGTTCTTGAGCTCAGGTGTCTCCTTCGCGTGGATGACCGCATTCGGCTCAACGGGAATCCCGACTTGCTTGCCGAGTGCTTCCGCGATGGTGCGCACGGGCTGCTGAGGTCTTCCTGACCGGGACGGCGGAACCGGAACGATTACGGTTGCGCCAGGATTCCAGGATTGGACGAACCGGGCGACGGTAAGAACAAGCTCCTCAAGCGCAGAGTTGTCCAAACGATACTTTAGACGGTATAGCAGTTCACCGACGTCGCTCCGTTTGGTGTCAAACATCGGATGTCCGTACTCGTCTTCTCCAAGGTACGTACTGCTAAGGGTATGATAATCGAGCACGAATCCCTCGCGCCACCGTCCCGGGATTCGCATCGGCCTGATGTTCGCCACTACCGATCTCCGACCCGTGATTTTCGACCGGCCTAACCGGATTTAGATGGGCTCACCCTCGTGAGTCCTAGCCGCAGGGCCTGGCAAATGAGCCCGAGACGGGGCGCCTCGAGCACCGCCGCGCGGGTCGTCTCTGCCATCGGGGCGAGTGCATCAGACGACGACCGTGATCTGCTCCACGGGGAAGTTCGAGATGATCTCGGTCCGGTCCTCATGGACGATCAGCATCTCCTCGATCCGCACCCCCCACTCGTACTTCTTGCCGTGCTGGGTCTCGAGCGCGAAGACCTTGCCGGGCTTGATCTCGAGCGGGTGATCGAGTGACCAGATGCGGGAAATGACGGGCTGGTCATACTGGGCCAGTCCCAGGCCGTGACCCCACAGGTTGGCGGCCGCCAGGTCCTCCTCCTCGTACCCCCAGGCCTCCTTCGCCGAGGGCCATTTGAGCGCGATGTCCCGGGTGGTGGCCCCGGGGCGCACGGCGTGGATG
>JACQWB010000175.1 GCA_016209385.1 Candidatus Rokuibacteriota bacterium | reverse complement strand
CCTCGGGCGTGGTGAAGATCGTCTGCGGCACCACCGCGTAGTCCGCCGCCTCCACGTCGCCCCGGAGCGCGTTCAACGCCGCCAGCCTCCCCTCGTAGGCCGCGGGTCGGCTGAGTCTACGTGCTTTTCCTGGATTACTAGCGTGGCTGGCTTCGGAGTCGGGCCTCCCACGCCCGGCGGTCCGAGAATGAAGAGGGCTTTTTCGTGTCGTCGCGCGATAGCGCGATGCGCGAAAAAGGCGCGTTGAACGAAGCCGCCCGCCGACGGTCGCCGCGGACGCGAGCTATGGGGATTGATCGAGCGAGGTCAGCGGCAGGACCGCGGCTGTCCGGGGTGAAGCTTCGAAGAGTCGGCAGTGTCTGCCGTGCCGGCGACCTGGCGGGGCAACGATGAACCGGCTTGGCACGACGATGCTGGCGGTTGAGACCTCGCGCAGACAGAGTACGGGCGTGTCGGAAGGGGCCAAGGGGGCCGAGCGCGAGGTGGAGGGCCCATGCGCGGCACCCTCGCCCACCTCGGGCTTCCGACCGAGGGTCCGGACCCCGGCGCCTCCCGGCTCCCTCCTGATTGCCTGTATCGATAAGTTAGCGCGACGCCTGCCGCATGAGCTCAGCATGGCCTGACCTCTGATGGTCAGGCTCAACGACTATGGACGCGCAGCTCTCTTCGAATGCCCTCGGCTAGCCACTGACGGATCAACGTTTGATACGGAATCGACCGCATCGTAGCGATCTTTCGCAATGCTTGGATCTGAGCGGGGTCTAGCTTGATCGAGACATTTTGCAGTCGGCGCGCTCGGTTGCCTTTCAGGATTTGGCGACGCAGTTCCTCGTCGAGAGCAAACTCGACCGGCTTTTCAACCACCTCTGCCAGTACCCCTCGACGATCGTAATACTCCGCGAGACTCCCCCTCACCTTCTTGCGAGCGATAGCCATATCTCAGCCTTTGCGATGCTGCTGGTAGTACCGGCGTTCAGCGCCAGCCATGTCCCATCCCGTAATTACTCGGACGAGTCCCGCCCCCTTCATCTCGAAGACAATCACGAGCAATCGCCCCGCCTGCGTGGGGCCGAAGACAGCATAATGACTCCGCCTGGTCTTACGAAAGAGTGGAGCGACCACAAATATCTCCTCTGCCTCTTCCGGCTCGATACCGTGGCCGAGAGCCAGGTGCAGCACGTTTCCATCGTCCCACTCGAACGCAGCAATGCGCATCCGGGACTTCGAGGCGGTAATACATTACATTACCGGCCACGATTGGTCAAGAGGTTTGTTGCGAGTTCCCATAGGGAATCGTGCTGCGGCTAAGGCAACCTGAAGCGTTGTCAATCCTTGCTGTCCGTCAATGATCTGGCGGGCATGTAGCTTACCTGTCTGAGTCTCCAGATTGATCCAGCACAATGGTTCATGGAGGCGCTGACGGCGATCCGGCGCGTGGGCGCCGACCTGCTGATCACGTACTTCGCCAAGGAGGCATGCCGGCTGCTGACGCGGCGTAGTTGTAGGTTGGCGCCGTTTCGGCATCCGGTGCCGTCACCACTTGCGCGAAGTGGTGACACGCCGCTCCTGGAGCGGGTTGTCACCGTTGTCACCACTTCAGGGTGCCGTGGGGACAGAAAAGAGGGGTGTCCTGTGAATAACCTGGCGCCCCGGATCCGCGACCTAGTGGCCCGGCTCTCTCAGGCCAGGAGAGGGACCGGCCCTCGCCATCGCCGGATCGCGCGGCCATTACGCTCCGCTCGTAGCTCAGCGAGCGGGTGGCTGCTCCGGCTCGCACACCTCGTGGTAGTCGTGGCCGAAGATCTTGATCAGCCGCTCGCCGTGGCTCGGGTGGATGGAGAGCTGGCTGGACAGGAGCCGGGCATCCGCGCGCGTCCGGATCGCCAGCGCCGCCAGCTGGATCAGCTCGGCGGCGGCGTAGGAGACCATCTGCACGCCGAGGACCGTCTCGGTGGTCCCGTCGAAGACCAGCTTGAGGTACCCGGCGTCCTCGCCCGTGGCGCGCCCGTTGGAGGCGCCGCGCAGGTCGTGGGTCGCGACGTGGCAGTTCACCCCCCGCCGCCGTGCCTCGGCGTGCGTGAGGCCGACACGCCCCACCTCGGGCGTGGTGAAGATCGTCTGCGGCACCACCGCGTAGTCCGCCGCCTCCACGTCGCCCCGGAGCGCGTTCAACGCCGCCAGCCTCCCCTCGTAGGCCGCCGTCGGGGTCATCTGCTGGTTGCCCGCGGCGTCGCCGGCCGCGTAGATGTGCGGGACCGGCGTGCGCAGGTACGGGGTGACCTTGAGCCCCAACGGTCCGACCTCCAGGCCCAGGGCCTCCGCGCCGAGGCGCCTCGGGTCGAAGCGCCGCCCGACGGCGACACAGACTTGCTCTGCCTCGAAGGCCAGCGGCCCCGCCTCCGTCTGCACGTGGGTGACCACGGCTCCGGGACCGCCGGAGAAGCGCTCGACGATGGCTCGGAGGTGAAAGGTGACACCCTTCGCCTCGAGGAGCTGCCGAATGTAGGCGGCCACGTCGGCGTCGAGCGTCGGGAGGATCTCCGCGTCCTTTCCGACGACGGTGACCCGAGCGCCGAGGTCGGCGAAGGCTCCCGCCATCTCGAGGCCGATCACGCCCGCTCCGATCAGGGTCAACGTGTGAGGGAAGCGCGGGAGGAAGAGGATCTGGTCCGAGGTGATGGTGAGTTCGCGCCCGGGGACGGGGGGCAGCACGGGCTCGGAGCCGGCGGCGATCACGATCTTTTCGCCCTGGATCCGCTGCCCGTTGACCTGCACGGTGTGAGGATCGACGAAGCGCGCCGCGGCCAGGTGGACCTTCGCCCCCGCCTTTTCGAAGGCGTCCGGGGAGGGCTGGAGCACCCGGACCACCTCGTGCTGCCGCCGGACGATCGCGTCCCAGTCGAGCGCGACTTCTCCGGTCCGGGTGCCGAAGAGGCCGGCCCCTTTGACCAGCTGGTGAATCCGCGCAGACCTTACCAAGGTCTTCTTGGGAATTCACCCCCGGTTGATGCAGGCCCCGCCGAGCGGGCCCCGGTCCACGAGGGCCACTTTCGCCCCCAGCTTCACGCCCTGCTTGAGGGCGTTGATCCCGGCGGCCCCGCCACCGATGACGAGCAGATCGTAGCGTTCCATACGGGCCTCCTCCGTGCTCCCGGTGGGCTCAGCACCTGCGATTCAGACTGGCACGGACCGGGAAGGCTCGCGGCCCGCCACCCGTCCCGGCCTCCCTACTCGCCGCTCTGCTGCATGAGCTTGGCCACCAGCCCGGTCCAGCCCGTCTGATGGCTCCCGCCGATGCCCGCGCCGTTGTCGCCATGGAAGTACTCGTAGAAGACACCCCGATCCGGCGGCGGGGTGCGGCCCGAGATGCAGGTCGGGGGCGCCACGGATCGGTCAGGAACTACGGCGGGTGCGCCCGCGGGCCGAAGACCGGCGCGGGCCTGGTGCCGCCGCGGCGCCGATCTCGATCCAGGCGCGGAGCGTCTCGGCGACGCTCCAGGCCTGGGCGATGCAGCCGCGGGGCGTGAACGGGGGATCGCCGTCGAAGATCTCGGCGATGCTTCCCACCCCGTAGTCTCCCAGATGCTGGGCCATCGGCAGGAGGAAGGAGCGGGCTCTCGCGGGATCCCCGTACGCCCGCAGATGAGCCAGGGCGAAGGGGCCGAGCAGCCATCCCCAGACGGTCCCCTGGTGATAGGCGCCGTCGCGCTCCAACTGGCCACCGCCGTAGCGCCCACGGTACTGCGGGTGCCCCGGCGCCAGGCTTCGGAGCCCGAAGGACGTCAGGAGATGGCGGGCACAGGCGTCCACCACCTTCCGCCGGCGCTCGGGAGCGAGCGGGCTTTCGGCGAGCGACGCGGCGAAGATCTGGTTGGGCCGCAGCGCGGCGTCGTCGCCGTCCGGGCCGTCGATGACGTCGTGGCAGTAGCCAAGGGCCTCGCTCCAGAAGCGCTCGAAGCTCGCCTTCACCCGGCTGGCGAGGCGCTCCCACGGATCGGCAGGCTTGCCCAGCCGGCGAGCGAAGGCCCCCATGGAGGTGAGCGCGTTGTACCAGAGCGCGTTGATCTCCACCGCCTTGCCCGTCCGCGGCGTCACCACCCAGTCGCCGACCTTGGCGTCCATCCACGTGAGCTGGACGCCCCGCGCGCCGGACCGGAGCAGGCCGTCGGCGGGGTCCACCGCGATCCCGTAGCGGGTGCCCTCCACGTGCCAGCGGACGATCTCCTCCAAAACAGGGAACAGCCTCTTGAGGAGCGCGTCGTCGCCCGTCGCTCCGTGGTAGGTCTGGATCGCGTCGAAGTACCAGAGCGTGGCGTCCGCGGTGTTGTACTCGGGCGTCTCTTCCACGTCGGGAAATCGATTCGGGAGCATCCCCCGGTCCACGAAGCGCGCAAAGGTCGTAAGGATCTTCCGGGCCACCTGGGGGCGCCCCGTGGAGAGCGCCAGCCCGGGGAGGCTGATCATCGTGTCGCGCCCCCAGTCTCCGAACCAGTGGTAGCCCGCGATCACCGATATCCCATCGGGATCGTCCGGGAGCGGGCGGCGGACGACAAACTGGTCGGCGGCCAGGACCAGCTGGTCCACCCAGGCCGGAGCCCCGCTGGCCAGAGGCTGGGCGCGACGCCAGGCCGAGAGCAGCTCGGCCTCGTGAGACTGCCGCCGTTGCCAGGCCGCCTCCGCGTCGAGCGACACCTGCGCTTCCGCCGAAAGCGCGAGCGTGAGCGCCTCTCCCGGCCCGAGCGTGACCCTGAAGGTTCCCGCGTGGAGGTGATCCTCCCGCGCCTCGAGCCCGCGCTCCGCCTCGAGCGCCAGGTGAAAGCCGTGGTACCAGACATGGGCCAGCTGGCACTCGGCGCCCCGGGCCAGGAGGACGAAGGGCGTGGCGCCATCGAAGGCGAGGACCCTGAGGCCACCGGGGACCGGCTCGACCGCCAGCCGCCAGCCGTCGCTGCGCGCGGCCCGGTGGTAGTCGCGATAGTTGACCAGCCCCTTGAGCTCGAGGGCGAGGGGACCTCCCGCCCTGAGCACGCGGTACTGGAGATACGTGGTGTTGGCGCCGTGCTCCATCCAGACGCGCTTTTCCAGGAGGGCGTCGCCGCAGGCGTACGTCCAGACAGGGGTCGTCCCCTCCCGCCTGAAGCGCTCGATGTGGCGGTAGCCGTGGGGCTCCACGGTCCCGTCCGCCCAGCGGTTGGTGAAGAGCGGGTACGGGGCTCCCGCGTAGTCGACGGTCTCGTCAACCCTGGCGACGAGGAGGGTCCGTCCCAGCGGCGGCTTGAGCGCCGCGACCAGGAGGCCGTGGTAGCGGCGCGTGAGCGTCCCGGCCACGGTGCCCGAGGCGAAGCTGCCGAGGCCGTTGGCGCAGAGCCACTCCCGCGACTCGGCAGTCACGAGCTGACCGCACGTCTCGCGCCCCCAGTCGAGCGTCATGGTCCCTCGACGAGCCGGATGGCGTGGCCGTCAGGATCGCGCACCCGGCCCTTGGCGAAGCCGAGCCCCCGATCGGGATCGTGTGACGTTATTCAGGTGCTCCTGCTCGGCCCCGTAGTTGTCATTCTCCGCCGCCGCCTTGAGACCGAGGACGTCCAGGTAGCAGCAAGGCCCGCGTCGGTGTCGTCCGCGCACGTTCCTCGCGGGGAGGTCCGGAAGGCGGGCGTAGCTCCTCTCCGGGTTCCCTAGAGGATGCGGATACCGGGCCCGGTCGTGACGCGACCGATCTCCCAGCAGGGCTCGCCGCGCTCCTTGAAGCGCGGGATCACCGCGTCCGCCTTCGCGGCCTCGACCGAGAAGAAGAGGCCTCCGGAGGTCTCGGACTCGAAGAGGAGGCTCACCAGATGGGCCGGGAGGCTCGGATCGAGGAAGAGCCCGGGCCCGAGGCTCGCCTCGACATGACGCCGGTTCCGCTTCATCCCGCCGCTGAAGTGCCCTTTCGCGGCGAGCGTGAGCGCGCCGTCCAGGATCGGGATCGCCGCGCTCCTGAGCTCGATCCCCACGTCCGAGGCCTCCACCATCTCGACGGCGTGGCCGAACAGACCGAAGCCCGTGATATCGGTCGCGCCCTGGACGCCGACCTCCTGCGCCACCTCCGCGCCCACCCGGTTCAGCCTGAGCATGCTGCGCACCGCGCCGTCGAGGACTTCGGGGGCGCAGTCGTCGGCTTTGGCCGCCGTGGCGATAACGCCCGTGCCCAACGGCTTGGAGAGGAAGAGCCTGTCGCCGGCCCTGAGGCCTCCCTTGATGAAGATCTTCCTCGGATGCACGAGCCCGGTCACGCACAGGCCGTACTTGGGCTCGGCGTCCACCACGGTGTGGCCGCCCGCCACGACCCCGCCGGCCTCGGCGACCTTGTCGGCACCGCCCCTGAAGATCTCGGCGATCAGCTCACCGGGGAACTCCCGCGGGAATCCCGCGACGTTGAGGGCGAAGATGACCCAGCCCCCCATCGCGTAGACATCCGACATGGCGTTGACCGCCGCGATGGCGCCGTAGGTGTAAGGATCGTCCACGATGGGCGGAAAGAAGTCCACGGTCTCGACGATCGCCAGCTCGTCGCTGACCCGGTAGACCGCCGCGTCGTCGCTCCGCGCCAGCCCGACCAGGAGGTCGGGATGCTGGCGCTGCTTCAGATCCTTGAGCACGTTCTGGAGCTCGCCGGGCCCCATCTTGGAGGCTCAGCCGGCGCAGGCGGCGTAGCTGGTGAGGCGGATCTCCTTGCCCGAGGACGGGGCCGTCAGCTTGGTGTCAGCCATCGCGATCACCCCCTTCCGAACCGGCTCACTGTTTGGATACCCGAACCCTCCCGCCCGATTCACGGGCGGCTTCCGAGGACTCGGCCTGGAGGAACGCGAGAAACGCCTCGGCCAGGGGGGAACGGGTCCGGCCCCGATGGGTGACGAGGTAGAAAGACCGTGAGAAGCGGAGGTCTTGGACCTTGACGCACCAGAGGAGCTTCGCACGGCACTCGTCCGCCACAGCCCGCTTCGAGATCAGCGAAATGCCGACCCCCGCCTTCACCGCCTGCTTGATGGCCTGGGTCGACCCCATCTCTCCCACGATGCGAAACGCGGCGAGGTCCAGCCCCACCTCGCCGAGGGCCCGCTCCAGCGTCTGGCGCGACCCCGAGCCCCGCTCCCTCACGATGAGTGGCTCGTTCCTCACCTCGTCGAGCGCGACGGTCTTCCGCCCGTGCCAGGGGTGGCTGGAGGCGACGACGACGACCAGCTCGTCAGGCATCAGCTCCTGGTACTCCAGGACCGCCTCAGGCAACTGGGCTCCCACGACGGCGGCCTCCACCTTCCCGTCCAGGAGCCAGTCGACGGCCTGCCGGGTGTCGCCGATCAGGAGCGAGATGGAGATGTCCGGATACTTCTCCTTGAAGCGGCCGATGAGCGCAGGGAGCACGTACTCGCCCGGGATCGTGCTCGCCCCCACGACCAGCTCGCCCGACATGCGCCCCTGGAACTGCTCCAGGGCCTGGCGCGCATCGCGGTGGAGCTGGAGGATCCGCTGGGTGTACGTCAGCAGGAGCTGGCCGGCCTTCGTCGGCTCGGCGCCCCGACCGAAGCGGTCCAGAAGCCTCACCCCCAGCTCTTGCTCGAGCGCCCGGATGTGCTCGGACACGGTCGGCTGGGTGAGAAAGAGGGCCTCGGCCGCCTTGGAGAAGCTTCCCAGCTCGGCGACCTTCGCGAAAGCCTCGAGCTGCCTGAGGTCCATAGGCCCCCCTCAGGTCGCCCGCACGGTCACTCTGTGCCAGCCCGAGGATCCGTCGGGCAACGGCGGGCGCTCCTCAGAGGTCTGAACCGTCCCGTTGGTCTCGATCGCTCTCACGACGAGCGTGTAGGACCCGGGGGCTGCCGGAGTCCACGGCAGAGCCCAGAGGACCCAGGTGAACGGCCCGAGCGGCGGTTTGACCCGGGCCTTCTGCCACGTCTTGCCGCTGTCGGTCGAGACCTCCACATCGCTGATCCCGCGGTCGCCCGCGAAGGCAACGCCGGCGATCCAGGTCTGCTGTCCCACCTTCACCGGGCCATGGGGAACATCGATCCGCGACATGGTCTTGTAGATCGCCTCATCGGACCAGCCGCGAACCTCCCAGTACCCCTTGTAGTCGTAGTCGGCCAGCTCGATGGACGTCACCCACTTGACGTTCGTCATCCCGTAGATGCCGGGGACGATCACGCGCGCCGGCGCGCCGTGCTCCTTCACGAGGGGCTTCCCGTTCATCTCGTAGACGACCACGACCCCGTCCTCGAGCCCCTTCTTCAGGGGGAACGAGTCCGAGTAGCCGTCGGCCGCGCGCAGGATCACCTCCACCGCCCGCGGCTTGATGCCGGCCCGGTTCAGGAGGTCCTTCAGCCTGACGCCCCTCCAGTGGCCGTTGGAGATCAGCTCGCCGCCGACTTCGTTCGAGATACACATGAGGGTGGCGTACTGCTCGACCGCCGGGAGCGTTCGCAGCTCCTCGTACGTGAGCCTGTACGGCCGGTCCACGAGCCCCTTGACCTCGAGGCTTGACCTGGCGGGGTTCACGGCAGGATCGAAGACGTTCTTCGAGACCGTGTAGAACTTGCCGACCGGCACGATCTCGGGAGCGAGCCCCGCGATCGACTTGAAGAGATCCTCGGCCGCCCGGGCCACGCGGGCGAGACCGGCGGCCAGCCCGACCCCGACGGTCAGCGCCAGCGCCGCGACCCTGAGAACGCCGCGCCGGTCCGGCGCCGCAGGCTTCGACGACCGCCGGGCGAGCAGGAGGACACCGCCGTAGAGCCCCACGCTGACGAGGAGCGTGAGGGTCGCCACGATGGGGCCCGCGCCGAGGGCCGAGCCGAACCAACCGGCCCCGGCGAGCGGCAGCGCCAAGAGGGTCAGGCCAAAGAGCGCGAGGAGCCCAGCCGACATGATCCGTCCTCCCCTCGTCATCAGCCAGGCTCCCAACGCAGTCCAGGCGACCACGTGGAGCCCGACCATGGCGCCGAACGCGAGGTACTTCGAGCTGTAGCCGAAAATCCTGAACAACGGCGTGAACGCCCAGACAGGGATATTGGCAAACAGGATCTGGGCCATCAGCTCGGGCGGAAACGGCCCCTCCCAGCCAAAGCGCGCGAGCGCGCCGAACGCGGTGGCAACGAGCACGGCGAGGAGGGCCATGCCGACCCGGCGCCGCATGCGAGCCGCCTCCGCCTAGACGAAAAAGGGGGGCCGGCCGGCCCCCGTGACGCGAGCGCGCGGCTCGCGGCTCAGTGGCACCCGCATGTGCTCGGGGTGCAGCCGCAGCCACCTCCGGTAGAGGGCACGAAGGTGGTCCCGACCTTGAGGCCGAAGGTGGACATCGTGCGCGTCACCTCCGGGCTCGCGCAGGTCGGGCAGGCCACGGAGGTCTGGGCGCTGACCAGCTTCTCGAAATCCGCCCCGCAGCGCGGGCAGTGGTACTCGTAGATCGGCATCCCCCTACTGACCTCCCCGCTGGACGTAGCTCTTCACGAACTCCTCGGCGTTCTCCTCCAGGATGTCGTCGATCTCGTCCAGGAGCTTGTCCAGGTCCTCCTTGATCTTCTTGCCCTTCTTGGCCAACTCGGGATTCGCTCCGGCCCCCTCGCCCTCGGACGGGCCTTTGGGCCGTTCGACCTTGCGTTTCTGCTCCGCCATTGACCGCGTGCCTCCTGGCCCCCGGAGGGGCCGGCGCGAGGGGTCACTCCCTCGGTGTTCGCGTTAGCCGCAGTATACCTTTGCGGCTCCGACCCACGCAAGTCTCGCGGCGGCGCGCGCCAGGCGACCACCCCGCGCGTCCATGCCCGGAGGGCAGGACGGGTACTGGTCCAGGCATCTGTGCCTCATCGGCGGCGGAGAGTTCTACGTCCAGAGGTGGGCGAGACTGAGCGGCTCCGGGTAGCCGCGCAAGGATCAGCGGGCCGGGGTCGTGGGCTCGCCGTCCTGGTCCACGAGGAGCACCAACCCGCGCCCGTCTCGAACGATGACCGCGCTGCCGGCCGGAATCCGAGCCTCCGGCCGCAGCGCCTGCGCTCGCCACAGCTCGCCGTCCACCCGCACGTAGCCCTCCGGCCTGATGGGCTCGATCGCCTTGCCTCGCCGTCCGATCGGCCACGGCTGGAACGGCGAGCGGTGGAAGACCACCCGCATGGCAGGAAACAGCGCGAGATCCTTGACGACGAAGAGCGCGAAGAGGGCGCCGGCGATCCATTCCTGGAGGTCGAACGCCCAGGTCACCCACACCAGAACGAGCGCGAGGACGCCCCAGCTCGGGAGCTGCCAGAGGATGTAGCTCCCCAGCTCACGCAGCGTCCGGCGCAGGCCGGATCGCGTCACGCGTGCCTCCCGGGCGGGACCGCCGCCATCCAACGACGTCACGTCCAGGGCTGAAACTTGGGACCGTAGCCGCCGATCCGGTCGACCCTGACGCGCACGATCAACCGCTTCTCGCCGGGCCGGCGGAACGGGTACTTCTCCACGCCCAGGAAGCGCTTCGCGAGCTTGTCGATATGCTCGTCCGCTCCGGCCTCGGTCACGTTCGCTTTTCCGTGAAAGACCATGTGGGACTGGGGATCGTTGCGGTCCTGTACAGAGATGGTGATGCGGGGGTCGCGACGCAGGTTCCTCGGCTTGAGCCGCCCTTCGGCCGTGTTGAAGAGCACCTCGTCGCCTTCGACGTCCACCCACACCATCGTCACCTGCGGCTTCCCGTCCGGGTTGATCGTGACGACGTGCCCGTAGGCCTTCTCCTGCAAAATCTTCTTCACGGACTGCGGCAGCGCGATCGGCATGACTTTCCCTCCTCGATCAAGAGTGCGCAGATGGAACGAACCGGCTAATCCCCGCTCCACGTCCCACGCCGAGCGTAGGGCGCGGCACGAAGGGTGTCAAGCGGAATCCGGCACGGCGGCGGGCCCCTCCCCATGCCACTATGCGAGATCGCTGACCACGCGAAGGGTTGACTATGCCATCGATCGGGGACGCAGCGTGGCCACGTCGCGCGGGGAGAGGTGCGGGACGGTCTCGCCCGTCTCCACGAAGGTCCGCGTGACCTCCACGCTGTTGTAGACCCAGAGGATCATCATGGGTCCGCTGCCGACGTTGACGAAGCGGTGGTGCTTGCCCTCGGGGATGAAGGCTGTGTCGTAGGGGGAGAGCCGCTCGCGCCGGCCGTCCACCTCCGCCTCGGCCTCGCCCTCCAGGACCGTCGTCTGCTCGTCGCAGTTGTGGTAGTGCAGCGGGATCCCGGTGCCCGCCGGGAAGCGGGTCACGCCGCTCGTGATGTGCGCGCCCAGCTCCTTGCTCGACAACACCAGCGTCTGGATCCCCCGGCCGCGCTCGAAGACCGGCAGCGTCGCGAAGCGCAGGAACGCATGGTTCGTCATCGGCCCCTCCTTGGCGTGAGGTATTATACAGGCTATGCGCCGCTTCCCGGCCGCCGCCCTTGAGGCGTTCATCGCGCGGGCGCGGGTCGCCGTGGGCCTGCCCGAGGCGGACGCGCGCGAGGGGGGCCGGCTCATGACGCGCGCCGACCTGCGCGGTGCCGACGGCCACGGCATCTTCCGCCTCCCGCAGTACATCCGCCGGATCCGCCCGGGCGGCATGAACGTGCGCCCGGCGATCCGCGCCGTCCGGGAGACCGACGCCGCCGCGCTCGTGGACGGCGACAACGGCATGGGCCACCTCGTGATGGGCTTCGCGACGCGCCTGGCCATGGACAGGGAGGGCCCTCCCCGCGCCTTCGCGCCGGCGGCCCGGCCCCCTCCGAAACCTCCCCCACGCGGTTGTTCGAGCGTGGCGGGTTCGGCCATGCCGTGAGG
>JACQWB010000174.1 GCA_016209385.1 Candidatus Rokuibacteriota bacterium | reverse complement strand
CGTAGGCCATGAACTGCGGGATCGGATACCGCACGCCGCCCTTGTACGTGCCGGCCAGCCCCTCGAGCACCTCCGCGGCGCGGGCCGGCGCGATCGTGAAGGCCATCTCGTGGTCCTGCGTCTGGCCGAAGATCCGGTCCCCGGAGCAGGGGAGGATCACCTGGGGCTCGCGCGTCTTCATCGTGGTGACGATGATCTCGGAGCAGTCAATCCGACCCTGGAACGCGGAGGTCAGCTTGCCCCCGCGCTTCCAGAGCGCCGCCTGGACCAGCCGCATCACCTGGGCGGGGCTCGCGTAGAGGACGACGAGGTGGGGCTCGAAGTCACAGCGGTCGAGCGGCGCCACCAGGAGGCAGTAATACTCACCCGGGGTGAACTTGTCCACTGCGGCCTCTGAGCGCTGCCCGGCCTCTTTGGTCTCGGTGTACATCCCTTCGCAGAGGGTCCCCGAGGTGTAGAGGTGAGTCGGCTTGTCGAACCCGAGCGCCGTGATCCCGAGCGAGCAGATGTGGTCCTCGCGGGTGAGCGCGATCGTCCAGCCGTAGCGGCGCGACATGTCGATGACCTGGCAGTTCATCGAGAGCTTCTTGAAGTCACGGGCCGGCCGCTTGGCCCTGGGCGGGATCTCCTCGCCGGGCTTGAGCATCCGCACCGCCACCGGGAAAGTCTGGGGGCGGATGTAGAACTGGAGCTCCTTGTCCGCGCTCTTGGTGTCGATCATGGCTCGCTCCTCCGCGTCGGGTCGTCGGGCTCCACAGTAGCGGGGGGCCGGTCGGGTGTCAAGGCACACCCCCGCCGGGACCCCTTGACTCGCGCGGGGAGAAAGGGTGGAATAGGTCACACCAGCGGTCTCGCACAGGCGTCCAACCCCCGTCCCTGACAGTGCACCGGGAGGAGGACTCGCGATGATTTCCGCCCCCAGCGCCAGCTACAGCCTCACCGTCCGACTGGAGATCCAGAACCGCCCAGGGATGCTTGGCAAGGTGACGTCCGCCATCGGGAAGGCCGGGGGCGACATCGGGGCCATCGACCTGGTCCAGGTGGGGAAGACCACCGTCACCCGGGACATCACCTTCAAGGCGCGCGACGACAAGCACGGGGCCCAGGTGATCGAGCGCCTCCGCGCGGTGCCAGGCGTCGAGGTCGTGAACGTCTCCGACCGGACCTTTCTCATGCACCTCGGCGGCAAGATCGAGGTCCGGGGCAAGATGGCGGTCAAGACCCGCGACGACCTCTCCATGGCCTACACACCCGGCGTCGCGCGCGTGTGCATGGCCATCCACGACGACCCGGAGAAGGCCTATGCGCTCACGATCAAGCAGAACTGCGTGGCGGTCGTCACCGACGGCACGGCCGTGCTCGGGCTCGGCGACATCGGGCCCAAGGCCGCGCTGCCGGTCATGGAGGGCAAGGCGCTCCTGTTCAAGGAACTGGCGGGCGTGGACGCCTTTCCGGTGTGCCTGGACACCAAGGACCCGGACGAGATCGTCCGCATGGTCAAGGCCATGGCGCCGGTCTTCGGCGGGATCAACCTGGAGGACATCTCCGCCCCCCGCTGCTTCACGATCGAGGAACGGCTCAAGGCCGAGCTTGACATCCCGGTCTTTCACGACGACCAGCACGGTACCGCCGTCGTCGTGTTCGCCGCGCTGCTGAACGCCCTGAAGATCGTCAAGAAGCGGCTCCAGGACATCACGGTGGTCTTCACCGGGGCCGGGGCCTCGGGGATCGCGACGGCCAAGCTCCTGATGCGCGTCGGAGTCCGGCACATCATCAGCTGCGACCGGTCGGGGATCCTCTACAAGGGACGCAAGGAGAACATGAATCCGATGAAGGTCTGGTTCTCGGAGCACACCAACCCGAAGCGCCTCAAGGGGACCGTCGGCGATGCGCTGGCGGGCGCCGATGTCTTCATCGGCCTCTCGGGCCCGGGCGTGGTCACCCTGAAGGACATCAAGAAGATGGCCCGCGATCCCATCGTCTTCGCCATGGCCAACCCGATCCCCGAGATCCTGCCGGAGGAAGCGGGGCCGCACGTCCGGGTCATGGCCACGGGGCGCTCTGACTACCCGAACCAGATCAACAACGTCTGCTGCTTCCCGGGGTTCTTCCGCGGGCTCTTGAACGTGCGCGCGCGGACGGTGAACGACGAGATGAAGATCGCCGCCGCCAAGGGGATCGCCAGCATCGTGGGCAGGTCCGAGCTGAACGACGAGTACATCACCCCCTCCGTGTTCGACAAGCGCGTGGTGGAGGCGGTCGCCGCGGGCGTCGCCGAGGCGGCGTACGAGACCGGGGTCGCGCGCCGGAAGCGGAAGACTGTCGTCGTCCCCGGCTGATGGCCCGCTACCGGGTCATCTTCTGGCGGGACATCCCTTCCCTGGTCGAGGCGGTCGAGGGGGACCAGACCGTCCGTGCCCCGCTCTCGCAGCGCTTCCAGGACCTGATCGACACGCTGGCCATGCGCACGGGGGCCTCCTCGACCGAGGCCTACCTGGAGGGCTGGCGCCAGGAGGCTGAGGCGGAAAGACCGGGAAGCGCCGAGGTCGTCGCCGCTCAGGTTGCCGCCGAGCTGGAGGCGGGGTTCGAGCGCCTCGTTCAGCACCACCTGCTGGAGACCCCTCCCCAGCCCGAATGACCCGGGCGGGCCCGGCATTTTTGCCTGGACTTTTTGTCGCGCCGGCCAGTTTTTGCAGGCTTCGCCCCGGGCCGCTCGAGTCCCCTGTTCCGGTAACTCCTTAAATTTCCCCCACTTCGCTCAGCCCTGGTCAGACCTCCTGCTTCCTTTCCTCCCGGCACGGTTCTTGCTCTATTTCGGAGGAAACCGAGCAAACAGGAGGGGTCCGATGAAGGAGATTCAAGCCCAGTTGGAGCAGGAGCTCCACCAGACGGTGGAGCGGTTGCGGCAGCTCGGTGGGGCGATCGTCATCGAGGACTTCGCCAGCCCCGTGTGGGACGACGCTTCGTTTTCTGACGCCGTGGACGGGATCCAGATCAACGAGGATCGCGAGATCAGCCTGGCCACCCGAAGTCTCCTCGTGGAGCGCGCCAACAAGCTGGCCGAGGCCATCGAGCGCCTCCGGCGGGGGGTCTACGGCCGGTGCGAGGAGTGCGACGAACCCATCGCGCCTGCCCGCCTCAAGGCCATGCCCGAGGTCACGACCTGCGTCCGGTGCCAGGACAGGATCGAGCGGGAGCTGCGGCGGTCCAACAGGGTCGCGGCGCTGTTCGCCGCCGCCGAGGAGGACGACGAGTAAAGCCGTTGCAGGTTGTCGGGCTCCTCCCGGTTGTGTCAGCATGGGCGTGTGCGCACGCCCGTCGTGAACCTTACCCGCCCCCTGCTGTGGCTGCTGGCGCGCGCGTACTTCGGGATCCGGTTCGAGGGCGTCGGGCACGTCCCGCTGGAAGGCCCGCTGATCATCGCGCCGAACCACGTCACGTACGCTGACCCGCCCCTCGTCAGCATCCCCCTTCGCCGTCCGATCTACTACATGGCCTGGCGCCGGCTGTTCGAGGTGCCAGGGCTGGGCTGGATGATCCGTCGGTTGCGCGCCTTCCCGGTCGAGGTCGACGCCGCGGACCGTCGCGCTACGCGGGAGGCGGTGCGCCTCCTTCAGGTGGGGGCCGCGATGATGATCTTCCCCGAGGGTGGCCGCTCGGCCGACGGGAGGCTCCAACCGTTCAAGGCCGGGGCGTTCAGGCTTGCCGTTTCACTCGGTGTCCCGGTCCTCCCCGTCACGATCGCGGGCGGGCACGAGGCCTGGCCGCCGAAGCGTCTTCTCCCGAGGCCGGGCCGGATCACGATCGTCTACCACCCGCCGATCGTCCCGCCCCAGGAGCCCGACCTGAAGACGGCCGCCCAGGAGCTCGCCCGCCGGGTGAGGGCGGCCATCGCATCGCGACTCCCCCCCGACCAGCAGCCGCTCTGCGAGACGGGCTCCGGACCTTCCTGATCCCGGCGGCGGCCGCTGTCGGAGTAACGACCTTCGAGCGCGCACCCATGGCTCCGCCGTGGGTACCCGGCCCGAGCAACCAACTCGGGCCTCGCCTCGTGGCTTTGACTTACTCGGGTTTCGCCTCGCCGCTGGCGCAGGCGATGACGCTGCCTGCGCCGAAGCGCCTCGGCTCGAACTGCCACGCCTGCGGCTCGTCGGCAGCCGCTCGGCTCGAACCGCCATTCCTGGGGGAGGCCTCGGAGGGGGCCCGGGTACCCGCGCCGGAGGCGCGGGTGTCCCCCTCCGATTGAGTCAGCCCCGGTCCCGTTCCCCCAGCTCCTCCACCTGATAGCCGGCGCTCCGGAGGCTCTTGATCACGGCGTCGATCTGATCCCGTCCCGAGGTCTCGAGGGTCAGCTCGACCTCGCTCTCACCGATCCGCGCGCGCGAGAAGGCGCGGTTGTGGACGATGTGGAGGATGTTCGCGCGGGCCGCGGCGACCATGCCGGTCAGCCGCGCGAGGGCGCCGGGACGGTCCTGGAGGAGAACCGAGAGGCGCACCAGCCGGCCGTCCTTGACGAGACCGCGCTCGATGATCCGCGAGACCACGTTGACGTCGATGTTACCGCCCGAGAGGACCAGGGCGACCGTCTTCCCCTCGAGCCGTGCCTTCCGGTTGACGAGCGCGGCGAGCGTGGTGGCCCCGGCGCCTTCGACCACGGCCTTCTCGATCTCCAGCAGCAGGAGGATCGCGTTGGCGATCTCCTCCTCGTCCACGGCCACCACCTCGTCGACCAGCCGGCGGACGATCTCGAAGGTCAGCTCTCCCACCTGGCGCACGGCAATGCCGTCGGCGATCGTGGCGGCCGGGGAGAGCGTGACAGGCGCGCCCGCGGTCAGGGCGCGCCGCATCGCCGGCAGCGCCTCGGCCTGGACGCCGATCACCCGTACGCTCGGCTTGAGGGCTTTCACCGCCACAGCGATCCCCGCGACGAGCCCGCCGCCGCCGACCGGCACGACGATCGCGTCCAGGTCGGGGCACTGCTCGAGGAGCTCGAGGCCGATCGTACCCTGGCCCGCGATCACCCGCGGATCGTCGAAGGGGTGAACGAAGACCAGATTCCGCTCCTGCTGTAGCCGCCGCGCGTGGGCATAGGCCTCGTCGTAGTTGGCGCCAGCGAGGATGACCTCGGCTCCGTAGCGTCGGGCTGAGGTCACTTTGATCAGCGGCGCCCATTCGGGCATGACGATCACCGCGGGGATGGCGAGCCGCCGGCCGTGGAACGCCACGGCCAGCCCGTGGTTGCCGGCGCTGGCTGCCACGACCCCTTGCCGCCGCTCCCCGGGCGTGAGGCTCTGGAGCAGATTCGCGGCCCCACGCTCCTTGAAGGAGCCGGTCATCTGGAGGTTCTCGAGCTTGACGAAGCAGCGGCTTCCTGTGAGCTGGGAGAGCATCTCGGAGAAGGCGCAGGGGGATGCGTAGATCGCCCCGCTCAGGGCGCGGTGCGCCGTCTCAACATCGGCAAGCTCGACCACGGGCCCCACGCGACCGGCTCCGGCTCTCAGAACGGGAGGACCGGGTCGCGTTCGGAAGGGTTCATCCAGGCGACAGGCATGAACGGGGTCGAGTGTGCGAAGGCGGTCCGTCCCCGCCAGTCGAGCAGGATCACACCGCCGTCCCCGCGCCCTTCCTCGGTCAAAACGTCCATCGCCACCGGCGCGGCTTCCGCGGGGTCGTCGAGCGCCTTGAGGATCTCCAGGACGCGCCGGGCCAGGACCACGCGGATGATGGCCTCGCCGTTGCCGGTGCAGGAGGCGCCGCCGATGGTGCTCTCGGCGTAGGTGCCGCACCCGATCAGCGCCGAATCGCCGAGGCGCCCCGGGAGCTTCCCCGCCGTCCCCCCCGTGGAGGTCGCCGCGGCGATCGTCCCGTGAAGGTCGAGCGCTACCGCGCCGACGGTGTTCCCGCGTCGTGCGGCTTCCCAGCGCTTGAGCTGGCGCTCGGTGACGAGCTCGCTGGGATCGCATTCGGGCAGACCCTGCTCCCGGGCAAAGGCAAGCGCGCCCTCGCCGACCAGGAGGACGTGCTGGCCGTCCTCCAGGATTCGCCGCGCGAGCGTGATCGGGTGGGCGATGCGCGTCACGCCGCCGACCGCTCCCGCGCGGAGCCGATCGCCCTCCATGATAGACGCGTCGAGCTCGACCGTTCCGTCCCGGGTCAGGGCTGCGCCGCGGCCCGCGTTGAAGCGAGGGTGGCCCTCGAGGCTCCGAACCGCGGCTTCGACGGCGTCGAGGGCGCCGCCACCTCCCGACAGCACGCCCCAGCCCGCCGTCACGGCCTCGCGGAGGCCGGCCCTCAGCTCGTCGCGTCCCTCGGCCGGGTCGGCGCCCGCTCCGCCGTGGACGATCAGCGTCGGGACCCTGGACGCCATCGCTCGGATTCGCCGCCCACCGGTGGTCGCCCCGGCTTGTCGGTGCGCGGGGATCTAGGTATCATCCCGCCATGGCCTTGCTTTCGGTGGATCGACTCTCGGTCTCGTTCGGCGGCCTGGCCGCGCTCTCCAACGTGAGCCTGGCAGTCGAGCGCGGGGAGATCGTCGGCCTCATCGGCCCCAACGGGGCCGGCAAGACCACGCTCTTCAACGCTATCACGGGCTTCGTCCGGCCGTCGGGAGGCCGGATTCACTTCAAGGGTCAGCCGATCACGGGCTGGTCCGCCCACCGGATCTGCTGGGCCGGCATCGCCCGGACTTTTCAGATCGTGAGGTTTCTCCCCGAGCTGTCGGTTCTCGAGAACGTGCTCGTCGCGGGCTCCTTCGGCCGCCGCCGCGGCAACGGCCGCGTGATGAGCCGCGCCGAGGCGGTCCGGCTTCTCGAGCGCGTCCGGCTCGGCGCGCGCGCGGGCGATGCACCCGGCGCGCTGCCGCTCGCGGACCGCAAGCGCCTGGAGATCGCGCGGGCCCTCGCCACCGGGCCCGAGCTGCTCCTGCTGGACGAGGTGCTCTCCGGCCTCCGCGGCCACGAGGCGCGCGAGCTGATGGCGCTGATCCAGGTCCTCCGCGGGGAGGGGACCACGGTGGTCATGATCGAGCACATCATGAAGGCTATCATGGCGCTGTCCGACCGCGTCGTGGTGCTTCACCACGGCGAGAAGATCGCTGAGGGGACGCCCGCCGAGGTCTCCACCTCGCCGCGCGTGATCAACGCTTACCTTGGTACCGCTCGGTCTCACGACCCGGCTGGACCTCCTGGTTCGCGGGGCTGAGACTGCCGGCGACCGGGCCCTGGCGTCGCTGACCCCGCTCCAGGCCACGGTCATCGCCTGCCGCCTCTGCCCGCGGCTCGTCCGTCACCGGGAAGCCGTGGCTGCGCGTCCACCACGCCGTTACGCGGGCCAGAGCTACTGGGCGCGCCCGCTTCCCGGCTTTGGCGACCCGGCGGCCCGGCTCCTGATCCTCGGCCTCGCCCCCGCGGCCCACGGGGGGAACCGCACCGGTCGCATGTTCACCGGCGACGGCAGCGGTCAATGGCTGGCGCGGGCCCTCCACGAAGCTGGCTTCGCCTCCCGAGCGTCCTCCACCCACGTCGGCGACGGCTTCGCCCTCACAGGGGCGTACATCACGGCGGCCGTCCGCTGCGCGCCGCCCGGCAACAAGCCGACCCCGCGCGAGATGGCGCGCTGTCAGCCGTACCTGGAGGCCGAGCTCCGGCTCCTCGAGCGCGTGACGGTTGTGGTCGCGCTCGGGCGAATCGCCTTCGACGCGTTTCTGCGGGCGCG
Organism: Candidatus Rokuibacteriota bacterium; assembly: GCA_016209385.1. Taxonomy (NCBI): domain Bacteria; phylum Candidatus Rokuibacteriota; species Candidatus Rokuibacteriota bacterium. Next base: position 21,270 of record JACQWB010000174.1, on the reverse strand, counting down.
CGCCGCGCTCGGTCGGCCCGGCCTCAGGCCGAAGCCGCGCTTCTCCCACGGCGCCGAAGTGCGGTTCCCCGACGGGGTCACGCTGATCGCGTCCTACCATCCGAGCCAGCAGAACACCTTCACCGGGAAGCTCACGCGCCCGATGCTCGCCCGCGTGTTTGGGCGCGCCCGCCGCCTCGTGAGGGCCGGGTCCGGCTGAAGGGTCGGACGCCCGCGTAGTATCCACGGTCTGGTTGAGCACTCAGAGTCGGGAACGTCACGGTGAGCTGTGCTGAATGATCAGCCCACCGGCCACGACGAGACTTCCGCCGGCGATGAGGCCCCAACTCGGGCGCTCGCCGAAGATTCCCCACGCCAGGGCTTGGCTCACCAGGAAGAAGACGACGATGTAGAGCCCGAGGAGCCGGCCGAAATGTAACGCGGGTTGGTTGACCAGCAAGCCATAGGCCGCAAGGAGAATTGATCCGAGGGCGTATCCCCACGCCTGGCCGCGCAGACCGAGCCGCATGGAGGCGTCGCCGCCCACCTCGAGGAGCGCCGCCACCACCAGCCAGAACATCGTCATTTCCGTCCCTCCGTTGCGCGGGCGCGCCCGAATCGACCCCGTGCGAGCCGCATCAGGCCGCCGGGGATGAAGAGGCCGACCAGAATCAGCATCCCGCCGTAGACGGTGAGCGCGAGGTACTGGGTCTTGAGGCGCAAGGCCTCGCGAATCGCCTCGATCAGAAGGGAGCCCACCAGCGGCCCGAGCACGGTTCCCGAGCCGCCGATCATCGCCATGACGACGGGCCCGACGGCCCGCTCGATGCTGAAGATGTCCACCGGCGTGATGTACGTGGCCTGCCAGGTGTAGACGGCGCCGACCAGGCCCGCCACCCCGGCGCTCGCCGTGAGCGCCGCGCACTTGAAGCGAAAAGGCGCGACCCCGTACGCGCCGATCGCGTCCTCGTCCTCCCGGATCGCCACCAGCGCGAGCCCGATCCGCGAGCGCGAGAGCCACCAGATGGCGACGGTGAGGAAGGCGCAGAGCCCGAGCAGGACGTAGTAGGCCGGGTAGAGGCGGTAGCCAGGCGGGATCGTGAGTCCCTCCGAGCCCCGGGTGAGCCACGCGAGGTTGGAGGTGAGGCGCTCCAGGAGGACGACGAGCCCGAACGTGGCGAGGGCGAAGTAGGCGCCGCGGAGGCGGAAGAACGGGTAGCTCATCACCAGTGCGGCCGCCACCGGGAGCAGGACTGCCGCGATCCAGGCGCGGGGGAGCCCCCAGCCCCCGGCGTAGAGGATGCCGAAGGTGTAGGCGCCGATGCCGAAGAAGGCCGCGTGACCGAGGTTCATATAACCCAGGTGGCCCCCGACGAGATCGTAGCTCTGGGCGAGCGCCGCGGTGAGGAAGAGGGCGAGGAAGAGCGAGGTCACGTAGGTGGTCGTCAGCAGCGGGAGCACGGCGGCGGTGGCCAGGCAGAGGAGGAAGATCGCGAGCCGCGTCATCCCAGGAGCCCGCGGGGGCGGAGGAGCAGGATGGTCACGAGGATCACGAAGGCCACGGTCACCGACCATTCGGCTCCGAGCCAGAAGCCGACCAGCGACTCGGCGAGACCCAGGATCACCGCGCCGAGCAGCGTGCCGGGCAGGTTGCCCAGCCCGCCGAGGACGATGATCGAGAGGTACTTGAGGGTCAGCGGGATCCCGAGGTGGGGCTCGACCGGGATGATCGTGACGAAGAAGACTCCCGCGACCGCCGTGAGGGCGATTCCGATCCCGAAGGTGTTGCGGGAGACCGCGGAGAGGTTGATTCCGGCGAGCATCGCGCCCTCCCTGTCCTCGATCACGGCGCGGATCGCTTTGCCTTCCAGACTCCGCGTCAGGAACGCGTGAAGGGCGAGGGCGAGGCTCAGGATCACGGCGAGGGAGATGAGACGGAGGCTCGAGATCACCACGCTGCCGACGCGGAGCGGCGCGAGCGTGTAGTCGATTCCCTTCACCGGCTGGACCATCGAGAAGGCGCTCAGGTCCTCGATGGCGAGGGCGAGGCCGAGCGTGATCAGGATCGAAGCGACCAGGAACTCGTGCGGCGTCCGGGCGCGGATCGGCCGGATGAGGAGCCGCTCGGTCACCATGCCGACGAGGCCGAAGGCCGGGAGGACCAGCCCGATCCCGAGGAACGGGGAGAGGCCGAAGGTGGTGTAGAGCCAGTAGGTGGCGAGCCCGCCGAGCACCAGGAAGTCGCCGTGGGCGACGTTCAGCACGCGGAGGACGCCGAAGATCAGCGAGAGACCGAAGGCGCCCAGGGCGTAGATGCCGCCCTGCAGGATCCCACCGATGAGGAGCTGAAGGAAAACGTCCATCCGCGGGTCGGTCTGGACTCGGCTCAGGCTGGCGGGGAAAGCCTGTGCCCGCCTAGGTCACCCGCGGGTCGAAGGCGTCGCGGAGCCGGTCCCCGACCAGGTTGATGGCAAGGACGGTCAAGAGGATCGCCAGACCAGGGAAGGTCGGCAGCCACCACGCCACGGTCACGAAGTCTCGGCCGAGGGCGATCATCTGGCCCCAGGTCGGGTAGGCCCGCCCGCTCCCCACGCCGAGGAACGAGAGCGCGGCCTCCTGCAGGATAGCCTGAGCGACTTGCAGGGTCGACAGCACGATGACGGACGAGAAAGTGTTGGGGAGCACGTGCCGGACGAGCGTCCGGAACGAGCCGGCGCCCATGGCCCGCGCCGCCTCGACGAAATCCTTCTCGCGCAGCGCCAGCACCTCGGCCCTGACGACCCTTGCGTACCGTTCCCAGCCGGTCGCGCCGAGGACGACGATGATCGTCACCAGGCTGGGCCCCAGCGCGGCGACGAAGGCCAGTGCCAGCAGGAGCTGCGGGAAGGACAGCGTCACGTCCACGATGGTCATGATGACCATGTCCGGGCGGCCCCCCACATAGCCGCTCAGGAGCCCCAGCGTGACGCCCAGGATCACGCTCACCACCACCGCCGACACGCCGACCAGCAGCGAGATGCGGGCCCCGTGGATGATGCGGGAGAGGACATCCCGCCCAACCTGATCGGTGCCGAGCAGGTGGGCGGGGTGCCCGCCCGTGGCCCAGAACGGCGGCACGAAGCGGCGGATGAGGCTCTGCTTGGCCGGATCGTGAGGCGCGACGAACGGGGCGGCCAAGGCGACGCCCATGACGACGAGGAGGATGAGGCTCCCCAGGAGCGCCATGGGATTGCGCGCCAGCTTCCGCCAGACCCGCGACCGCTCGCCCGCCCGCGGCACCTCGGCGGCGTATTCGACCTGCTCCCGGGGCAGCGTCCTGATGGCCATCGCTTACCGGAGCCGGATCTGGGGGTTGAGGAAAAGGTAGAGCAGGTCCACCACGAAGTTGACGCCGACCACGATCATGGCCAGGAGGAACACGGCCGCCTGGACGACGGGGAAGTCGAGTTGGCGGATGGCGTCCACGATCAGGCGGCCGACGCCGGGAACGGCAAACACGCTCTCGGTGATGACGGCCCCGCCCAGGAGCAGGCCGAACTGGAGCCCGGCCACCGTTACCAGGGGCAGAGCTGCGTTCTTGAGGGCGTGCCGCAGGATCACCCCCCACTCGGATACACCCGTGGCCCGGGCCGTGCGGACGTAGTCCAGGTTGAGGACCTCGAGCATGCTCGACCGCACGATGCGCAGGAGGAGCGGGGCGGAGAAGCTCCCGAGGGTGAGCGCCGGGAGCACCGCTGCCGACCAGCTCTGCCAGCCTGAGACGGGGAGGAGACGCCACTGGACCGCGAATAGCAGGATTAGCATGATGCCGGTCCAGAACACCGGCATGGACTGCCCCAGGAAGACGACGACGGTGGCCACGTGGTCTACCGGGGAGTTGCGCCGGACGGCGCCGTAGATGCCGACGGGGAGCGCCACCGCCAGCGCGAGGCCCATAGCCAGCACGGTGAGGGTGAGGGTGGTCGGCATCCGCTCCAGGACGAGCGGCATCGCCGGCGCCCGGTGGTAGAAGGAATTGCCGAAGTTCCCGGTGGCGGTGTTGGCGACGAACCGCGCGAACTGCGTCGTCAGGGGCTGCTCGAAGCCCAGGGCACCGCGGAGCAGTACCCGGTCGGCCTCCGTCGCCTCCGGCATCATGAGGGCAACCGGGTCGCCGCTGACGTGGAGGATGGAGAAGGTGACGAGCGAGACGCCCAGGCAGACCACGAGCAGGCGGACGACCCGGCGCACCACCAGCGCGGTCACGGTGGCGCGAGCCCCCTCAGGATCGCCGTGCCGGCGCGCGACCCACTACGGCTTGGGCTTGGCGCTAAACAGCCAGAGCCACTCGTCCCCCCGGGCCTGGTACTCGACCTTCCGCGAGATGCCGAGGGTGTCGTACTGGTGGAAGAGGAACATGCTCGGCGACTCCTCCTTGAGCATTCGCAGGATCTGGGAGTACGTCCGCTTGCGCACCGCCTGGTCCACCGTGGAGCGCGCCTGGTCGATGAGCTGGTCCAGGCCCTCCACGCGGATGTACCACTTGCCGACCCAGCCGCCGGGCTCGGTGTGGTACAGCGGGTGCAGGATGGCGTCGGCGTCAAAGACCGAGTAGTAGCCCCAGCTCCCGTAGTAGCCGTGGGTGGCCTTGCCCTCGCCCTGGAAGAACTTGTTCCAGGCCGGGCCGGGATCCCACATCTTGGCGGTGGTCCGGATCCCGACGTCGGTGAGCATCTGGGCGATGGCCTCGAAGACCGGACGGAACTCCACGAAGGCGCTGTGGAGGGTGATGTCCACCCCGTTCGGGTAGCCGGCCTGGGCGAGTAGTTCCTTGGCCTTCTTGAGGTCGTAGGGGTAGGGTGTGACGGCGGGGTCGTAGCCGAAGGCCGCCGGGTGCACCACCGTCGGCACCACCCGACCGAGCCCGCCCATCATCTTCTGGACGATCGCGTTCCGGTCGATGGCGTAGTTCGCTGCCTGGCGGACCAGCTTCTTGTTGAACGGCTCCGTCCGCATGTCGAAGTGGACGTAGTGGGTGCGGAGAATCGGGCCCGAGCTGACGTAGGTCTGAGGATGGGCCTTCAGGTCGGGCACGAGGTCGGCCGAGACGTTGCGGATAATGTCCACCCCGCCCGTCTTCAGTTCGGCGATCTGGGTGGCCACCTCGGGGATGAACCGGAAGGTCAGGTACTTGAAGGCCGGCTTGCCGCGCCAGTGCTGGTCGAAGGCCTCCAAACGGATGTGCTGGCCCCGCTTCCACTCGATGAGCTTCCAGGGGCCGGTCCCCGCCGTGGCCGTTTCACCGAAGGCCTGGTCGCCGACCTTCTCGATGTGCTTCTTGGGGACGATGGGGAAGAAGACCAGCCGCTCCAGGAGCAGCGGGAAGGGCTTGTCGGTGATGATGTGGACGGTGTCCGGGCTGACGATCCGGACCTCCTTGATGGCCCGGACGTTGCCGTACTGGGGCGAGCGTTTCTTCTCCTTGCCCGGCTCGAGGACACGGTCGAAGGAGAACTTCACGTCCTCGGCGGTGAGGGTGTCGCCGCTGTGGAACTTCACGCCAGTGCGGAGCTTGAACTCCCAAGTCGTGTCCGAGAGCGCCTTCCACGACGTGGCCAGCGAGGGCTCGTACTCCAGCTTCGTGTTCTTGTGGAGCAGCGAGTCGAACATGTTGATGTTGACCAGGATGCCCACCCGCTCGAAGTGCATGTGCGGGTCCAGGGTCGGCGCGTGGGAGACCAGGGCGACGACAAGCGTGTCCTTCTGGGCCTCGGCGCCGATCGGAACGAGCAACGCGACGACGCACAAAACCAGGAACAGGTACCAGCGTCTCATCCTGTCGCCCTCCTGTGTTGGTTGGCCAACGTGCGGTCGGTTTGGAACTTGCGGGAACCTTGCCGCATTCGGACGTCGAGGACGCCTCGCATTATGGGAGAGGGTTCGGAGGCTGTCAAGGGCTGTGCCGCTGCCGGGCGTCGCTAGTCCTTGAGGGCGCCGGCGGTGAGCCCCGTCACGAGGAAGCGTTGGAGGAGCAGGTAGAGCAAGCAACCCACGGGCCCGGGAGCCCGCCCTGGAAAAGCTTTGTTCACGGCCACGCCCGCGTGTAGCATGGCACTACCCTGCGCTGGAGGGGGGTCTCGGCCCGCCCGAGTCCCGGGCCGGCAGGGGATCAAGCCCGCTCATGCCATCGCCACCCGTGCCACCGCCCGCGCCTCCCCTGGTCTGGGCCCTCATCGTCTACGCCTGGGTCGCCAACTACCTCATCCGGATGGCGCTCTCGCCGCTGCTTCCACTGATCATGGCGGAGCTCTCGCTCTCGTACACCAAGGCGGGCCTCCTGGCCACGGCCTTCTTCTACGCCTACTTGGCGATGCAGCTCCCCGCCGGTCTCCTCGGTGACCGGCTGGGGCGCAAGCGAGTGCTGCTGAGCGGGATCCTCCTGGGCGCGGCGGCGTCGGTCCTCACGGGTCTCGCCGGGAGTTTTCGCATGCTCTTCCTCGCCCGCCTCCTCACCGGCCTGAGCCAGGGCAGTCTCTTCTCCAACGACCGGGTGATCATCGCGGCCTACACGCCCAGAGAGAAGATGGCCCTGGGCCAGGGAGTCTCCTTCTCAGGACCCGGACTTGGCACCACGCTGGGGCTCCTCCTCGCGGGCGCCCTCGGAGAGCTGATGCCCTGGCGCGGAGTGTTCGTGCTGTTTGCTGTCCCGCCGATCCTGGCCGCATTCCTCCTCTGGCGGTTCGTTCCTGAGCCACCGCCTGCCGAGGTAGATGGGGGTGGGGGGGCGATCCGCGGAGTCATCCGCCATCCAGCCGTCTGGATCCTCGGTGCCGCGGGTATCCTGCCGGCCTATATCCAGTTCGTCCTGGCCACGTGGGCGCCCCTCATGTTCGCCGAGATCGGCGTGACGGGGCTCGGACGCTCGGCCTTCTACGCGAGCCTTCAAGGGCTCCCGGCGCCGTTCGGCCTCTTGGTGATGGGATGGTTGGCTGACCGGGTCCACCGGCGCGGGATCAGCCGGACGGCGGTGATTGCCCTCACGGTGCTGCTGGCGGGGGGCGCCTTTGCGGGCGTGGGGCTCGTCCTGCAGACGGGAGGTTCGCCGGAGCTCCTGGTCGTCCTCATCCTCGTGACGAGCTTCTTCTTCTGGGGGACATGGGGGCCTGTCTACGCTATTCTTGGCGAGCGTGTTCCGCCCTCGTTGCTCAGCACCGCATTTGGCATTCTCAACACCCTCGTCTTCATCGGTGCCGTGGTCGGGCCGATCCTCACCGGCTGGATCAAAGACATCACAGGGTCTTTCGCGTTGGCGTGCTACGCCGCCGCCATCGGCGCCGGCCTGGGAGCGCTGCTCCTTCTCGTGGCCGGCCCCGCGTTCCGTCCACGCAGCGGTCGCTCGGTTGCTGGTGCCGAAGAGCGGCAGGTATAATCGGTCCGTGAAAGCGCTCCTCCGCGTCCTGATCACGGTGCTGGCGCTGCTCGCGGGAGCGGGAGCAGTCTGGGCCGCCGCCGACGTCCTCGAGACCACGCTCGACAACGGCCTCCGGATCCTCCTCCTCCAAGATCGCCGCAGCCCGCTCGTGTCGTTCCAGGTCTGGTACCGTGTGGGCTCGCGCAACGAGTTGCCAGGCGCGACGGGGCTCGCCCACCTGGTCGAGCACATGATGTTCAAGGGGACGCCGACGTACGGACCGGGGATGTACGCACGCCTGATCGAGCAGAACGGCGGCCAGGACAACGCCTTCACCACCCAGGACCACACCGCCTACTTCGTCACCATCGCGGCCGACAAGATCGACCTGGTGCTGGCGCTCGAGGCCGACAGGATGCGGAACCTCGTGCTGGATGCGCAGGCGATCGAGACCGAGCGTCAGGTGGTGATGGAGGAACGGCGGACCCGGACCGAGGACGCCCCCGAGGGGTTCCTCGGCGAGGAACTGGCGGCGATCGCCTTCAAGGCGCACCCGTACGGGTGGCCGATCATCGGATGGATGGAGGACCTGCGGCGGGTCGCGCCGGACGAGGTTCGGGCGTTCTACCGGACCTACTACGTGCCGAACAACGCTCTCATCGTCGCCGTGGGCGACTTCAGCGCGCCCGAGCTGCTCGAGAAGATCAAACGGCAGTTCGGCGTCATTCCGCGTGGCCCGAACCCGCCGCCCGTTAAGGCGTCAGAGCCACCCCAGAACGGCGAGCGCCGGGTCACGGTCAGGAAGAGCGCGCAGCTCCCCGTGATCTTCGTCGGGTATCCGGTCCCCAACTTCGCTTCACCCGACGCCTTCGCGCTGGAGCTCCTCTCCGTGATCCTCTCCGAAGGCCGCGCCTCCCGCCTCTACAAGCGGCTCGTGTACGAGCAGCAGCTCGCGCTGAACGCCGGCGGCGACTACTCCTACTTTTCCGTCGATCCGAACCTCTTCTGGTTCTACGCGACGGCGCTCCCGGGCCAGCCGATTGACAAGGTCGAGGCGGCTCTGATGCAGGAGGTGGAGCGGCTCAAGAGCGAGGGGGTGTCGGAGGTGGAGCTCGCCCGCGCCAAGAACCAGGTCGAGGCCGGGTTCGTGTTCCAGCAGGACTCGATCCACCGGCGGGCCTCGCTCCTGGCGCGTTTCGAGCTGATCGGGGGCTGGCGCCGGCTCGACGGCTTCGTCCCCGGGATCCGCGCCGTGGGCGCCGAGGACCTGAAGCGGGTCGCGCGGCGCTACTTCGCGGACGACCGCCGCAACGTCGGGGTCCTCCTTCCGCTCCCTCCCGGAGCGACGCCCGCTCCGAGGCAGCCGTGATCCCGCGACGCCTCCGCGGCCTCGCCATCGGCCTGGGCGTTGTCCTGCTCGCGGTCGCGGGCGCCTTTGCGGCGCGGGTCCTGAACCAGCGCGGTCCGTTCGCGTCCCTTCTCGTGACAGGCACGATCGAGGCCACCCAGGTCCAGGTGAGCCCGAAGTACGCGGGCCGCATCGTGGCGCTCCTCACGCGCGAGGGGGAGCGCGTGACGCGGGGCCGGCTCCTCGTCCGGCTGGACGACGAGGAGGTCCGGGCCGAGGCGCAGCGTCAGGAGGCGGCAGTCAGGAACGCCGAGGCCCAGCTTCAGGACCTCCTGGCCGGGGCGCGGAAGGAGGAGATCGAAGAGGCCCGCGCCACCGTCGAGCGCGCGAGGGCCCAGCTCCACGACCTCCTCGCGGGCTCGCGCCGGGAAGAGATCGAGCAGGCGCGGCAAAACTTCCGGAGCGCCAGTGCCACCCGCGAGTGGACCGAGCGCGACTTCAAGCGGGCGGAGGAGCTGTTCAGGAAGGAGCTGATCGCAGCCCAGGATGTCGATCGTGCGCGCCAGGCGTACGACGTCGCGGTGGCGCAGGAGCGGTCTGCGCGGGAGCATCTCGAGCTGGTCCTGGCGGGGCCCCGGCCGCACCAGGTGGAGGCGGCGCGCGCCCAGCTCAAGGCCGCCGAGGATCGGCTGAACCTGCTCCTCGCCGGGCCCCGGCCGCACCAGGTGGAGGCGGCGCGGGCCCAGGTGAGGCAGGCCCAGGCCGCGCTGAGCCTCGCGCTGAGCCGCCTGCAGGAAACCGAGATCGCGTCACCGATCACCGGTGTCGTGCTGCGGAAGAACCTGGAGGTCGGCGAGACCGCCAACCCCGGCGTCGCGATCCTGACCCTCGTGGACCCGAACGACCTCTGGCTCCGCGCCTACGTTCCCGAGGCCGACATCGGCCGGATCAAGGTGGGGCAGGCGGCCCGGATCAAGATCGACGCGTTCAGGGACCGGGTGTTCTCCGGCACGATCGTCGAGATCGCCTCCGAGGCCGAGTTCACCCCGAAGAATGTTCAGACCCGGAAGGAGCGCGTGAACCTGGTCTTCCGTATCAAGATCGAGGTGAGCAACCCCGAAGGGATCCTCAAGCCGGGTATGCCGGCCGACGCCGAGATCGTCCTGTGAGGGCACTCCGTGGATGATCACGCAGTGGTGACCCGGGGGCTGACGCGGCGGTTCGGTAAGCTCACCGCCGTCGACCACCTCGATCTCGCCGTGAGGGGCGGCGAGCTCTACGGCTTTCTCGGCCCGAACGGCGCAGGGAAGTCGACGACCCTCCGGATGCTCTGCGGCATCCTGGCCCCCTCCGAGGGGGGCGGCACGGTCCTCGGCATCGACCTGATCGCCGAGCCCGAGAGGGTGAAGTCAGCCATCGGCTACATGTCCCAGAAGTTCTCCCTCTACGACGACCTGACGGCGGAGGAGAACCTGACCTTCTACGCGCGCGTGTACATGGTGCCGCGGGCCGAGCGCGACAGCCGGGTCGAGCAGATGGTCCGCCTCTCCGACCTCGCAGGGCAGGAGAAGAAGCGGGCGGCGTTCCTCTCGGGGGGCTACCGCCAGCGCCTGGCCCTGGCCTGCTCGATGGTTCACCGCCCCCGCCTGGTGTTCCTCGACGAGCCGACTGCGGGCGTCGATCCCGTGTCGCGGCGGAACTTCTGGGGGCTGATCCGCCGCCTCGTCGAGGAGGGGATCACCGTCGTGGTCACCACGCACTACATGGACGAGGCCGAGCTCTGCGACACGCTCGGCTTCATCTACCAGGGCAAGCTGATCGCCCAGGGGACCCCGGCGGCGATCAAGAGCGAGACCTTTCGCAAGCCCGTGGTCGAGGCCGAGACAGCGGACCTCCGGCGCGCCCTGGATCTCCTGCGCGAGTGGGACGCGGTGGAGGAGGCGATCCGGGTCGGCGCGCGGGTGCGGGTCATCCTGGCCGACGAGCACCGGACGGCAGAGGACGTGGGCGCCTATCTCCGGACCCGCGGCGTGTCCGTCGTCTGGGCCAACGCGGTCGAGCCCTCCGTCGAGGACCTGTTCGTCTCCTTCGTGGACGTCGAGCGCAAGGCCCGGCTGCGGGAGCAGCTCCGCGCGGTGACGGTCTAGCAGGATGCTCAAATACGGCTGCGGTGGCATTGTCCTCATGCATCCTTCGAGCGCGGGCTCTGCCCGCGCCAGCTCCGGGGGAGGCTTCGGAGGGGGCCGTCGAGGCCCCCTCCGATGATCTAGCGCATGGGGTCGCGGCTCTACGGCATGATCGCCAAGGAGTTCATCCACCTCCGGCGCGATCCGCTCGCGGTGACCCTCGCCCTGTTCGTTCCGGTCGTCATGCTCTTCATCTTCGGCTGGGCGATCAACACCGACGTCAAGCACGTCCCGACGGTCGTCCTCGACCAGTCCGGGAGCGTGGAGGCTCGGACGCTCCTGGAGGCCCTGGTCAACAGCCAGTACTTCGACCTCACCCACTGGGCGCGGAGCCATGGCGAGCTGACCCGGCTGATCGACGAGGGAAACGCCAAGGTCGGCGTGGTGATCCCGCCCGACTACGCCAGGCGCCTCGCCCGCCAGGCGGCCGAGATCCAGGTGATCGTGGACGCCTCCGATCCCATGGTGGCGACCTCGGCCATCAACGCCGCGACCTCACTCGGGCTCCAGCGATCGATCCAGGTCCTTTCGCGGAACCTCGAGGGAACGGCGCTCCTCCGCCGGCTGGACGAGCCGCCGGTGGACTTCCGGGTCCGGGCCTGGTACAACCCCGACCTGGTCAGCGCCATCTTCATCGTGCCGGGACTCATCGGCGCGCTGCTCATGCAGACCACGATCACAGCCATGGCCGTCACGGTGGTGCGGGAGCGCGAGAAGGGGACGCTGGAGGCGCTCATCGTCAGCCCGATCCGGCGCTGGGAGCTGATGCTCGGGAAGATCATCCCCAACCTGCTTGTGGCCTACGGGCAGATGACGATGGCGCTCGTCGTGGCGCACTACGTCTTCGACGTGCCGATCCGCGGGAGCCTCCCGCTCCTCTACACGCTGTCCCTGGTCTTCATGTGGGGGACGCTCGGGATCGGGATCTACGTCTCGACGGCGGCGCGCACCGTTCCCCAGGCCATGCAGCTCTCCTTCCTCACGTTCCTGCCCTCCATCTACCTCTCGGGCCTCCTCTTCCCTATCGAGGGGATGCCCGTCGGCGCCCAGTATCTCGCCGCGATCATCCCGCTCACCTACTACCTGCGCATCGTCCGGGGCATCGTCCTCAAGGGCGTCGGGATCGACTACCTCTGGCCGAACGTGCTGCCGCTGCTCGCCTTCGGGGCGATCATCTTCACGCTCGCCGTGCTGCGCTTCAGGAAGTCGCTGGATTGAGCGCCCGGCTCATGCGACGCCTCGCGGGAGCGCTCCTGATTCCTGTGCTCCTCGCCGCATCGGCCCCGGCCGCGCTGCTGAACGTGCGCCGCGAGGTCCTGCCCAACGGGATCGTCCTCCTGCTCTCCGAGCGCCCCGGCATTCCGATCGTCGTCGCCCGCGCCTACGTGCGGGCGGGGTCGGCCTTCGACCCGCCTGACCACCCTGGGCTCGCCAACCTGACCGCCGCGCTCCTGACCCGAGGGACCAGCCGGCGGACGGGACCGCAGCTCGACGAGGCCATCGAGTTTGTCGGCGGGAGCCTCGGCGCCGAGGCCGGGCGCGATGGCGTCACGGTGTCGCTCTCGGTGCTGAAAAAGGACCTCGCTCTCGGCCTCGACCTGCTGGCCGAGCTCCTGCGCGAGCCGTCGTTCCCCGAGGCGGAGCTCACGCGGAGGGTCAAGGAGATCCAGGCGGCCATCCGCCGGTCGGAGGACGACCCGGAGAGCGTCGCGGGGCGTGCGCTGAACGCGCTCCTCTATCCGGGGCATGCCTATGGCCATCCGGTAGCCGGCACCGAAGTCTCGGTCGGCAAGCTGACGCGCGACCACGTCGTGGGGTTCTACCGGCGCCACTACCGACCGGACGCGCTGGTCGTGACGGTGGTCGGGGACGTGAGGCGCGAGGAGATCCTGCGCGAGCTCGCCGCCCGCCTCGGCGGGTGGTCTGACCCGCGCGACCCCGCACCCCGGGTGCCGCCACCCCCCGTCGCGCCACCGATCCAGACCGCGACGGTCCGCCGCCCGCTGACGCAGGCGACGGTCTACCTGGGGCGTCCCGTCATTCCTCACGACCATCCCGACTACTACCCGCTCCGGGTCGCAAGCTACATCCTCGGCGGCGGGTCCGCCTCCCGCCTCTACACGAAGGTGCGCGACGAGGCCGGGCTCGCCTACTGGGTGGGGAGCCATCTGTCCGTCGGGCGCTACGGCGTCTCCTTCGCCGTGAGCCTCCAGACCCGCACCGACGGCGTGGACCGCGCGCTCGGGATGGTCCGGGCGGAGCTCGCGCGGATGGGCAGGGAGGCTGTCTCGGATGCGGAGCTGGCGCTGGCGAAGGCGTACCTGATCGGGAGCCTCCCGCTGCGGATGGACACGTCGGCGGAGCTTGCAAACCTGCTCGTCACGGTCGAGGAGCTGGGGTTGGGCCTGGATTACCCGGACCGCTTCAGGGAGCGCGTGAAGAGGGTCAGCGCGACCGATGTGCTGCGTGCCGCCCGGCTCTACCTCGATCCGGTCACGCTGTCCAGCGTGAGGGTGGGGGAAACGGCCGAGAAGCCATGAGCTTCCTCGGAGGGGGCGCACCCACGCCGACCCCCCGCGCTACCGCGCGGGTGTGGCGCGGGTACCCGCCCCTTCCGAACTTCCCCCCGTGCAGTTCGAGCCGAGGGGCTCCCGACGAGCCACAGGCATGGCAGTTCGAGCCGAGGCGCTTCGGCGCCGGCAGTTTCATCGCCGGTGCCAGCGACGAGGCGAGGCCCGAGTAAATGAGCCACGAGGCGAGGCCCGAGTTAGTTGCGCCGGCCGGGTACCCACGCCGGAGGCGTGGGTGGGCGCTCGAGGGCACGGTGCCGACTCATGAGCGAAGGTAGTCCAGTGCGCGGCCGCGAGGCTGGTACAATGTGGTGGCCATGCGTTGTCGGTCTGTCGCCGTCGCCGTGTCGCTCGCCTGTCTCATCGGAAGTGCTCCGCTCTCGGCGGCGTCGTTCTCGCTCACGCCCGAGGAGACCCGGGAGGCGATCCGGGTGGGCCAGCGGAGCGTGGTCGCCGAGGAGTTGGGCAGCGAGTGGCAGCTCGTGAACCCGAACGGCGAGTCCCTCACGGTCATGACACCCTTCTACCGTCTCGCCCTGGCCGCCCGGAACGCGGCCTTCAAGAACGAGATGCTCAAGCCGCGGGAGGTCGAGTCGCTGCTCAACGAGAACAAGGGGCGGATTCTCTTCTCCGTGAAGCTCCACGGGAACCGGGTTGACTTCGCCCGCTGGTACGCGCCGGTTCTCGTGCTCCCAGACCGCGAGGAGGTCAAGCCCGCGTTCGTCCAGAACGAGCGGACGGCCCTGCGCCTGGAGAGCGGACGCTACCTCGCGCGCTGCCTCTACTCGTTCCCGACCGAGGGCCTCCGCCCCACGGCGCGGGTCACGCTCCTCGTGCGAGACCTGGAGCGCAAGGACGTCGCGCGTTTCACGGTGGACCTTTCAGCCATGCGGTGAGGAGGAGACGCGATGGTCACGAAGGAACGGTTTCGGCAGGGGATGACGTTCCAGCAGTACCTGGATCAGATGGGCACCAACAAAGAGAAGTTCCTCCAGTTCCTGCAGGAGATCAAGATCAGCTCCGAAGACCGCGAGGCGGTGAAGAAGCTCGGGGGGAAGAAGCTCAACGTCGTCGTGATCACCGAGGACTGGTGCGGCGACGCGCTCTACAACTTTCCCGTCCTCGCCAGGCTGGTGGAGGGGCTCCGCGACGTCGAGATGCGCGTTTTCCTCCGCGACCAGAATCCGGACCTGATGGACCAGTACCTGAACCGGGGGCTGTACCGATCCATCCCCGTGTTTGCCTTCTTCGACGAGAACATGAACGAGATCGCGCGCTTCATCGAGCGCCCGCCGAAGGTCACCGAGGTCATCGAGCAGAAAATGCTCGAGGTGCGCCGGGCCCTCCGCGCCGAGCACCTGGAGGACTGGCGGCAGGCAGTCGTCGACGAGGTGCGAGGCCTCATGAACGTGTAGGGGACACGCCGTGCCGGTCCACGGCTGGATCGGCCTCGTCGTCCTTGCTCTCGCGGAGAGCCTTCTCTTCGCGGGAAACCGGCTCGTGGGGGAGTGGTTCACGCCCCTCGTCTGGACCGGGTACATCCTCCTCGCGGACGGCCTCGTCGCGCGCTGGACCGGCGACTCCTACCTGACCACCCGTCGCCTGGAGCTGGTCCTCGTGGTCCTGGCATCGGTCAGCTCCTGGTGGCTCTTCGAGTTCTACAACGCGCCGCGCTTCTGGCGGGGCGGGGCGGCGCTCGAGGGGCTCTGGTGGCACTACCACAACCTCGAGCCCAACCCGTTCCTGCGTCGCGTCGGCTATGACTGGGCCTTTGCAACGATCTTTCCCGGCCTCTTCCTTACCGCCGAGCTGCTCAAGGCGCGGGTCTTCGCTCGGCTGGTGGGCCTTCGGGCGATCCGGGTGCCCGCGTGGGCGCTCCGGCTCTCCGTCGTGCTCGGCGCGGTCGCGGCGCTGCTCCCGCTCCTCGTGGTCTCGGCGTGGCTGGTTCCGCTGGTGTGGGTCGCCTACGCGCTCCTCCTGGAGCCCCTCAACTATTGGCGCGGGAGCCGGTCGTGGCTCAGGGAGATCCAGACCGGTGACTATCGGACCCTGGCCGCCCTCCTCGGCAGCGGGACGATCTGTGGCATCCTCTGGGAGTTCTGGAACTACTGGGCGCTCATCCGGTGGACCTACACGGTGCCCTACTGGGCCGAGGCGAAGCTCTTCGAGATGCCGGTGCTCGGCTACCTCGGGTTCCCCGCATTCGCGCTGGAAGCGTTCGCGATGTATCATTTCGTCGCTTCGCTCGTCGCTCCCACGCGCTCGCCGCTCCCCGGGAGGGCTACGTCATGAACGTGGCGCAGATGCTTGAACGGTCGGCCTTCTACTTCGCGGACCGCCCGGCGCTCGTCTTCAGGGGCCGGCGCTGGACCTACCGGGAGCTGGACCGGGAGGCCTCGGCGCTGGCCTCCGGGCTCCGGGGGCTTGGACTCAAGCCCGGCGAGAGGCTCGGGCTTCACCTGCCCAACTGGCCCGAGTTCGTCCTGACCTACTACGCGGCCCAGAAGACCGGCCTCGTCCCCCTCTCGCTCAACGTGACCTACAAGGCCGACGAGCTTGCCTACCTGTGCCAGGACGGCGAGGTCGCGGGGGTGGTGACGGCCGACCCGGTGGCCGGGAACCTCCCCCCGAGAGCGAGCGTCCCGTCCGTCCGCCACCTGATCCGGGTCGGCTCGCCGGTCGGAGACGCCGTGGATTTCGCGGGACTCAGGGGTGACCCGGCCTTCCGCGCCCTGGACCTCGACCGCGACGAGACCGCGGCGATCCTCTACACGTCGGCGACGACCGGCCGCCCGAAGGGCGTCATGCTGACTCACGCCAACGTCATCTCGAACGCCTACGCCACCGTCCACCACCTCAGGATGACGCCGGAGGACCGGGGCCTGTGCGCGCTCCCGCTGTTCCACTGCTTCGGCCAGAACTTCGTCATGAACGCGCTGGCCACCGCAGGCGGCACCCTGGTCGTCCAGGAACGCTTCGTCGCGGAGGAGTTCCTGGCCGCCATCGGGCGGGAGCGGATCAGCCTCCTCTACGCGGTCCCCACCATGTACATCCTCCTGCTCAACGCGGGCCTGGCAAAGTACGACCTCGCCCCGCTCCGCCTCTGCTTCTCCGCCGCCGCGATGCTCCCGGAGGACGTGGAGCAGCGCTGGCACGAGACCACCGGCCACTGGATCCACCAGGGCTACGGCCTCACCGAGTGCTCGCCGTTTGCGTCCTACAACCACGAGACCCGGCACAAGCCGGGCTCGATCGGGACGCCCATCGAGAACGTGGAGATGAAGGTGGTCGACGAGAACGGGAACGAACTGCCGGACGGCGAACTGGGCGAGATCGTCATCAAGGGGCCCAACGTCATGAAGGGGTACTTCCGGAACCCGGAGGCGACGGCGCAGGCGGTGCGGAACGGCTGGCTCCACTCGGGCGACATCGGCTACCGGGATCCGGATGGCTACTACTACGTCGTCGACCGCGTCAAGGACATGATCAACGTGGCGGGCTTCAAGGTGTTCCCGCGCGAGGTGGAGGAGATTCTGTTCCGTCATCCGGCGGTGAGGGAGGCGGCGGTGGTGGGGATGCCGGACCCGGTCCGGGGAGAAGCCGTCAGGACGTTTGTCGTCCTGAGGGAAGGGATGCGCGCGGACGCGGATACGGTGCGCGCCTTCTGCCGGGACAAGATTGCCTCCTACAAGGTCCCCGACGCCGTGGAGTTCATCCCCGCGCTTCCCAAGAGCCCCACGGGAAAGATCCTCAAGAAGGAGCTCCGGGGCCGATGAGGAAACAGGAGGAGGGCTACGTGCTCGAGAACCGGCGTATCGTCCTTCAGGGCTCGCGCGACGCGCTCCTCGCCAACGGCCTGATCAAGCAGGCATACCTCGGGAGGTAGGAGCCGGGCAGTCGGCCGAGGGATCGGGGCGCGCCTTGAAGAGGGCGAGCGGGGTGTGGTACAAAAAGGCGTCACGGGGGGAGGAGCCATGACGACTGTAACCAAGGCCGGCCTCGAAGACGTTGTCGTTTCCACCTCTGAGATCTGCTTCATCGACGGCCACCAGGGCCGACTGCTGTACCGCGGCTTCGACATCGACGATCTCGTCGCCCAATCCACCTTTGAGGAGGTCGTCTACCTCCTCTGGCATGGCGCGCTTCCGTCCCGGAAAGAGCTTGACGCCCACCGTCGGGCTCTGACGCGGGCGCGGAGGCTCCCGCCCCGGCTGATCGCCATGCTGAAGGCGCTCCCCAGGACGACCACCCCCATGGAGGTGCTCCGGACCGGGGTCTCGGCGCTCGCGGCGTTCGACCCCGACGCTGGGGACAACTCGCGCGAGGCGACCCTCCGCAAGGCCGTCCGGCTCACCGCGCAGATGCCAACGGTGGTCGCGGCCTGGGACCGCATCCGGCGCGGCAAGCCGCTCGTGGCCCCCGATCCGAGGCTCAACCTGGCGGCCAACTGCCTCTACATGATGTTCGGCAAGAAGCCGAGCGACCTCGCCAGCAAGACGCTCGACGTCGCCCTGATCCTCCACGCTGACCACGAGTTCAACGCGTCCACTTTCGCCGCTCGGGTCACCGCCGCGACCCTCTCCGACCTCCACTCGGCGATCACCTCGGCCATCGGGGCGCTCAAGGGTCCCCTCCACGGTGGCGCCAACGAGCAGGTGATGCACATGGTGGCGCAGATCAAGACGCCACCCCGAGCCGAGGTGTGGATCCGGAAGGCCCTGGCCGATAAGGTCCGCGTCATGGGCTTCGGCCACCGGGTCTATCGGGTCGAGGACCCCCGGGCCAAGCACCTCCGGCGCCTGGCCACCGAGCTGGGCCACCAGACGGGCGACACCCACTACGTGGAGATCCTCAACACGGTGGCACGGGTGGTCACGGAGGAGAAGCACATCTACCCCAACGTGGACCTCTACTCGGGCGCGGCGTACAGCATCATGGGGATCCGGCCGGACCAGTTCACCCCGATCTTCGCCGTCAGCCGGGTCGCCGGCTGGTCCGCCCACGTCCTGGAGCAGCACGCCCACAACCGGCTCATCCGGCCACGCGCCGATTACACCGGGCCCACCAGCGCCAGCTACGTCCCCATCGACCAGCGCTAAAAACCTCGGAGGGGGGCTTCGCCCCCCTTCCGATTCCTCCCCCCAACGATTGCGCCGGCGGAGCCGGCGCCCGAACAGGGCTAGCTGCGACACAGGGAGCCGAGAATGATCACGCGGGTGAGCGTGGTGATCCCGGTCTTCAATCAGCTCGCCCTCACGCGCGGCTGTCTCGAGAGCCTTCGCGCGACGACGGTGCCGCTCGATCTGGTCGTCGTCGACAACGGCTCGACCGACGCAACGGGCGAGTTCTTCCGGTCCTTCGCCTATCCCTATCCTCTTAGCTACCGCCGGAACGCTGGAAACCTGGGCCTGATCAAGGCGCTGAACCAGGGCTGGCGACTTGCCCCCGGCGAGTTCGTCTGCTTTCTGCACAACGATACCGAGATGCGGGATCCGCGGTGGCTCGAGCGGCTCGTCGAGGCGCTCGAATCCGATCCGTCGGTGGGGCTGGCAGGTCTGTACGGGGCGAAGCGGGTCCGGCGTGACGGCCGGTACGCCGGGCGGACCATCGTCCACTGCCTTGCTGACGCTCCGACACTCCGGGACCCGATGGCGGAAGTGGCGGTGGTGGACGGGGTATGCCTCTTCATCCGCCGGAGTCTCCTGGAAGAGCTGGGCGGCGTCGACGAGGGGTACGGCTTCTTTCACGGCTACGACAAAGACCTCTCGTTCGAGGTGCGCGAGCACGGGCGGCGTTGCGTGGTCGTGAACGCGCCGTTCGTCCACCACGGGGGGCGGACGCGGATGAGCCTGGCCGGTGAGGCGGCCTGGAACGGGGACGAGCTGGTGCAGCGGCGGGAGGCCTGGGCCCGCTTCGCCAGGAAATGGGCGCATCGGCTTCCCTGCGACGTGCGCACGCCGCAGGAGCGGCTGGGCGACTGGGTCTCCAAGCTTCGATGATCCCCTTCGTCAAGGGACACGGCCTCGGCAACGACTACCTGGTGCTGAACGGGAGAGACCTGGACTTCCCGCTGACGCCCCTCGCCGTCCGGAGGCTCTGCCACAGGAACTGGGGGATCGGCTCGGACGGGGTCCTCCTGCTCGTCGACGCCGCCAACGCAGACTTCGGTCTCAGGATCTTCAACCCCGACGGGAGCGAGGCCGAGAAGTCGGGGAACGGCGTCAGGATCTTTGCCAAGTACCTCTACGAGCACGGCCACGCGAAGCGCCCCGGGTTCAGCGTCGAGACCAAAGGCGGCGTGGTCGAGTGCCAGTGCCACGTCGCCGGCGGCCGAGTCGCCTCGGTGACGGTCGAGATGGGGCAGGCGACGTTTCGGGCTCCTGATATCCCCATGAACGGCCCGGACCGGGAGGTCGTGCGCGTCCCGCTGCAGGTGAACGACCACTTTCTTCGGATCACGGCGCTCTCGGTGGGGAACCCGCACTGCGTGATCTTCACCGAGCGGCTCGACGAGGCCGAGGTGAGGCGCCTCGGCCCGCTCATCGAGCACCATCCCGCCTTCCCGAACCGGACCAATGTCCAGTTCGCCAGGGTGGAGGCGCGCGACCGGGTCGCGATCCTGATCTGGGAGCGCGGCGCCGGCTTCACCCTCGCCTCGGGCTCCTCCTCGTGCGCCGTCGCTTCCGCCGCCGTGAAGAACGGGCTCTGCGATCACGGGCGGGTGCGGGTCGTGATGCCGGGAGGCGAGCTGGTGGTCGAGGTCCGTCGCGACTGGTCGCTCCGTCTCGACGGGCCGGTGGAAGAGGTCTGCAGCGGGACGCTCTCGCCGGAGCTCGTCGCAGCCCTCAAGGCGGGAACTCCGATCCCCTGACGCTCGCCCATGCTCCCGCGCGCCGTCCTCCTCGTGGGGCTTCTCCTGGCTTCTGCGGGCCCAGCCCTGGGCCAGCCTGAGGCCGTTCGATGCGGGAGCGTCATCACCCGGGACGTCACGCTCAACCAGGAGCTGGCCTGCCCCGGGGACGGGCTCAGCGTCAGCCGCGACGGCGTCACGCTGGACCTCGGGGGGAAGACCCTCAGGGGTCCCGGGCTCGGAGCCTGGACGTGGCCCCAGCCTCAGCTCTCGAGCGTCGGGATCCGCGTCACGGCGAAGAACGTCGTCGTCAGGAACGGCCGCGTCGAGAACTTCGGGACCGCCATCTTCGTGGATCGGGTCCAGGGCGTGCGCATCCAGGCGGTGCAGGCCGACCAGAGCTTCTACGGGATCTACCTCCGCGAGGCTCAAGACACCAGCGTGACGGGAGCGACCGTGCGGGAAAATGTCTACGGCCTCCACATCGCGCAGTCCCATGCAAACCGCGTCGAGGGGAACACGATCAGCCGCTCCTACTACCGGAGCCCGGGCGGCTACGGGATCTTCATGGTCCAGTCCACGCGGAACGTGATCAGGCGGAACCAGATCGTCGGCAACGCCAACCAGGGCGTCTGGCTCGTGGACTGCCGCGACAACCGGATCTACCACAACACGATCGCCGGCAACTCGCCGAACGCCCTCGACGACACCGGCGCCGGCTTCTGGTACTCGCCCGAGCTCAGGCAGGGGAACTTCTGGGACGACTATCAGGGTCGGGACGCCAACGGCGACGGGATCGGCGACACGCCCTACCGCATCAGCGGTAGCGGGGAGGACCCGTACCCGCTGATGCAGCGCGACGCCTGGCGAAAATAAATAACAAGTCGATCGAGCACTGTGCGGTGGAGCCTCGACTCAGAAGTCGCATCGTATGTAATTGATATTGT
>JACQWB010000173.1 GCA_016209385.1 Candidatus Rokuibacteriota bacterium | reverse complement strand
TAAGGACGGTAGGAGCGGTTGAAGCGCGACCGGCCGAAGCGGTTGCCGAAGCAGATGTGATAGGCGAGCTTGGCCTTCACGCCGTCCGTGGCCAGGTTGAAGAGGCGGGCCATCTCCTCGCCTGAGACGTTGCCGCGCGCGGGCTCGTCGATCTGGATGAGGTCGGCGCCCGCTGCCACCAGCCCCTTCAGCTCCGCGTTGATCACCTCGGCGAAGCGCTCGGCCCCGTCGACGACACCTTTGTAGACGGGTCCCGGATGGATCCGCGTGCCGAAGGTGAGGGGGCCGGCGCATGTGGCTTTGGTGCGCTTCGCCGTGTGGGACTGCAGGTACTCGAACTCCTTGATGATCCCGAGCCCGCCGGGCGGGGTCTCGATCCGCCCCACGGCCTCGTAGCGCGTCTGCTGGTCGTAGCCCCACGGGCCCGCCTTCCGCCGCGCTGGAATCGGCTGGATTCCCTTGATGATGGCGTAGTAGCTGTCCACATAACCGTCCAGCCGGCGGACCTCGCCGTCGGTGATGATGTCGATGCCGGCCCACTCCATGTCGCGGATGGCGGTGTCCGCGGCGTCGTCGAACATCTCCTCCAGGTCCGCGGGACCGAACTCGCCGGCCTCGTAGGCTTTGACCCCGGCGTACCACCACCCCGGTTTTCCGTGAGAGCCGACAACGGTTGTGGGAAGTAATGGCAGCGTGCTCATGGTCTCCCTCCGATAATCTTCAGCTCTCCCTTGTGACGCGGGCATGGGGAGTCTTCCTCAGCATCGCCTGCCCGGCGAAGTAGAGCGGGCAAGCACGGCTACCCGATGGTGGCCAGGTCAAAGGCACGGGCAAACGGGTTTAGGAACCGAACCCCCTCGAGCACCCGACCGTCCTCAAAGTCCTCGCTCAAAACCACCGCGATCTGGTTCAGGCGGGCAGTAGCCCATACCTGCGCGTCCCAGTAAGGCAGGCGGTGATCGCGGACCCCTCTGGCCGCTTCAAGGACGACCAGCGGCGTGATCGGAAGAACGGGCCAGGCACGGATCAACGTGGCGACCTGGCTGTGCGCGTCGGCGGAGCTCAACGGGGCCCGGATCTTCCAGGTCACCGCCCGGAAAAACTCCCCCAATATCTGCGTCGATAGCCTGCCCTTCCCGCTTGCCACCAGGCGCCGTAGCCCATCGAGGGCTCGCCGTTGCTTTCTGGGTTCCGTCCGGTCATAGGCGTACACGAGCACATTGGTATCCACGAGGATCTCACCGGCCATAAAGCTCCTCGCGGGTCCATCGCCGCCTCCCCTTGAGCGGTCCTTTCCGCATGAGCCGAAGGATATACCGTTCGGCTTCCTTCCACGCAGCCGGGTCCGGACGCAATTCCCCCAACCCCGCCAGACCCCGGTCGATGCCCTGGCGGACCAGCTCTGCCTCCGTCACGCGCAGCTCCCTGGCGAGCGCCTTGAGGAGCTGCTCCTGTCGGGGCTCGATATAAACCTGTTTGCGGACCATTTCCGCCATGGGCTCTTCCCCTCCCGGACGAAGTATACATCACATTATACATCATGAATGCCCTGCGCTTCCAGGACGCGCTACTGCGCCGAACTCCCCGGCCTCGTAGGCCTTCACGGCGGGGTACCACCACCCGGGCTTGCCGTGGGACCCGACCACGCTCGTGGGAAGCAGGGGGAGGGAAGTCATGGCAGTCCTCCGATGATCTTCAGCACTCCCTCGTTGTTATACACCTCGGCCGGTTTCCCCGCAAAGATGATCTCCCCGCGCTCGATGACGTAGAGGCGATCGGTATACTCCGGGACGTGATGGATGTTGGACTCGGCCAGGAGCACCGAGTGGCCGAGCCGGGTGATCGCGTGGATGCCCTCGCTGATGGTGGGGATGATGGCCGGCGAGAGCCCCTCGAAGGGCTCGTCGAGGAGCAGCAGGTCGGGATCCAGGGCCAGCGCCCGGGCGATCGAGAGCATCTTGCGCTCGCCGCCGCTGAGCTGGGCTCCTTTCCGTCGCTCGTAGCGTTTCAATCCGGGAAACACCGAGTACGCGAGGTCCACGCGCTCTGTGGCCGGCCGGTCCGTCGGGCGGGTCCACGTCGCGATCTCGATGTTCTCGCCGACCGTGAGATCGGCGAAGACGCCGCTGTCCTCGGGGGCAAACGCCAGCCCGAGCCGGGCGATCTGGCTGGTGGCGGCTCCGGCGAGGCTCCGGTTCCTGAACTCGATCCGCCCGGAGTGAGGGGCGAGGTATCCCATGACCGTCCTGAGCGTCGTGGTCTTGCCGGCGCCGTTGCGCCCGATCAGGCAAGCCACTTCCCGCTCACCCACTGCCAGCGAGACGTCCTTGAGGATGTGGCTGGCCTGGACATAGACGTTCACGCGATCCAGTGTCAGCACGAGCGCGACTCCCGGCGACTCACCGCCCGGTCCTTCCGCCCGATCACCGTGTTAACCACCTCCTCGTTGGCCCGGATCTCCTCCGGCGTACTGTCGGCCAGGACCCGGCCCTGGTGGAGCGCGACGATCCGGTCGGAGTACGCGAAGACGATGTCCATGTCGTGCTCGACCTGGATGATGGACTTGATCCCGATCCGCCGGGAGGCGGAGACCAGGATCTCGATGACCTTGTTCTTGTCCCGAGTGCTCACGCCGCTCGTGGGCTCGTCCAGGAGGATGATCTCCGGGTGGAGGGCGAAGGCCGAGGCCACGTCCAGGAGCTTCTTGTCGCCCTGGGGGAGATGCCTCGCCAGCGCGTTCTGTTTGTCGGCCAGCCCGAACAGTTCGGTCACCTCCACGGCGAGGCCGGTCACTTCGCGGTCCCGCTCCAGCCCGGCGAACAGCCGGCCCCCTCTGCCGAGCCGGGAGACCACGGCGACCTTCAGCATCTCGAGCACGGTGAGTCCGGGGAAGATGCTCACGAGCTGAAAGCTCCTGGCGATGCCCATTCGGGCGAGCCGCACGGGCCCGATCCCGGTGATGTCCCGCTCCTTGAAGTAGACGCGCCCGGTCGTGGGTTCTAGGAGGCCGGTCAGCACGTTGATCAGCGTGGTCTTCCCCGCGCCGTTGGGGCCGATGATCGAGACGAACTCGCCGGGGCCGACGGCCAGGCTCACGCCGTCCAGGGCGCAGAACTCTCCATAGTACTTCCGGATGTCGCGGGCCTCGAGGATCACCGGGTCCCCGCCCCGATCGCCTTTTCACCCCACAGCCGGGCCCGCCCCCCGATCAGCCCCATGAGCCCGCCCGGAGCGAAGATGACGAGCCCGGCGAGGATGATCCCGAAGATGAGCCGCCAGTACGGCACCACGGTCATGATCGCGTCCTGGAGGAAGATGAACACGAAGGCGCCGAGCATTGGGCCAAAGAAGTGGGCGAAGCCGCCCAGGAGCGCCATGAAGACCAGGTTCCCCGACTGGGTCCAGTAGACAAGTCCCGGATCCACCTGCCCGATGGTGGGGCCGAGCAGCGCGCCCCCGACCGAGGCGTAGGCCGCCGAGATCAGGAAGGCGTACCAGCGGCAGCGGGTGACGCTGATCCCCAGGGACTCCGCCTTGACCGGATTTTCGCGGACGGACTTGAGGCAGAGCCCGAACGGCGACCTGACGATCCGCCACATGACGAGCGTGGCGACCGCCAGGATCGTGAGCGAATAGTAGTAGTACGGCCCGATCAGAAACTGGATCTTCGGTGTCTCGGAGAGGTCGAAGCCGAGCAGGTACGGGCGCAGGACCCGCATCCCTTCGTCGCCGCCCGTGAGGTGGTAGAACTTCAGCAGAAACGAGTAGAACAACATGCCGAAGGCCAGGGTGAGCATGCCGAAATAGATCTTCACGTAGCGCACGCACAGCGCCCCGACCGGCGCAGCCACCAGGACGGCCACCGCTATGGCGACCAGCAGGATCGCCTCCATGTGCCACACGCCGAACCTGGTGGTGAGGAACGCCGCCGTGTAGGCACCCAGGCCGATGAAGAGGGCGTGACCGAAGGAGAGGAGGCCGGCGTAGCCGAACAGGAGGTTCAGGCCCAGGAGGACGATGGCGTACGCGAAGAAGGTGAGCATCAGCGTCGGGTAGTACTGGCCGCTCACGTGCGGGACGGCGAGCACGGCGAGGGCGAGCGCCGCCAGCGCCAGCCGGCCTTTCACGCGGCGACCCCCCCGAAGAGGCCCCTGGGCCGGAGCACCAGCACGCCGATCACGATGAGGTAGATCAGGAGCATCTCCAGCTCGGGGTAGGTCGAGATCGCGACAGCTCTCAGCACGCCCACCACCAGTGCGCCCACGAAGGCCCCCCGCATGCTGCCGAGCCCGCCGATGACGACCACGGCAAAGGCTTCCACAATCAGTTCGATCCCCATCTCGCTCATGGCGGCAGTCGCCGGGATGACCAGGGCGCCGCCCAGTGTGCCCAGCACCGTTCCCAGCGTGAAGACCTTCACGTATATGGCCCGCATGTTCACGCCCAGCGCCTCGCTCATCTCCCGGTTCTCCGCCGTGGCGCGGACGATCCGCCCAAAGCGCGTCCGGACCAGCACGTAGCCCATGAGGAGCGCGATGAGGAGGCTCGCCGCGATCACGATGAGGTTGTAGACGGGCACGGTGACGCCCAGGACCGTCACCCGGCCGTACACCAGGTAGAGCCCGCCCGTGGAGAACGGAGAGGTGCCCCAGATCATCCGCATGATGTCTTCGAACATCAGCACGATGGCGAACGTCAGGAGGAGCTGGAAGGTCTCGTCCCGCTCGTAGACGAACCTGAGGAGCCACTCGACCAGCGGGCCGACGACCGCCAGGGCAAGGCCGGCGAGGACGAGCGCCAGGATGAACAGCTCCTGCGGGACGCCGGCCGCGACCGCGGCCCTGGCCGCGGACACCCCGACGTACGCGCCGAGGGCGTAGAAGCTCCCGCAGGCCAGGTTGAAGATCCGCTGGACCCCGAAGACGAGCTGGAGGCCCGCGGCCACCAGGAAGAGGATCGCCGCGTGAAAGACACCGCTCAGGAGGATATTGAGGGCGTTGGACATCGTGCCTGGGCCGACATTATACACGCAAGGTCGCAACAAGGGGCGAACCCCTCGGCCCGACAAGCGCGCGGGTGCGCGCTTGGTTAAGCGAGGGGGAAGCTGGAAGGCTCGAGGACTTTTCTCACCGGATCTACAGCCAACCCCAATCCTTCAAGGGCATGGGCGCCGAGCAGCGTGAGGCCGTTGTCTCCACCGCAGAGGACCAGCGTGAAGGCCGTGCGGTCTCTATACCGAATTTCGACCCATGCGGCAGGCAGTTCTCGTCTGGTTCCGTCAGCCAGGACCACAGGGACCTGCCGGTCGGGGGTGATTCCGAGGTTGGCCACAAGAGAGGTTGGAAACTGGCAGAACGCGGCTCCGCTGTCCACAAGGCATTTGACGGGGACAGACGGCTTATCGCTGATTCCCGCGGGACGGACATGAACCTCAACTGAAAACGTACCCATGACATCGCAAGTTTACCATACAGCTTTCGGGGGACCCGCTTTGAGCTGCGGACGCAACCCGCGTTGGCCTTGCTCGACACTGACACCGTGTATCCATCTTTGGGCATTGGCGCGGCGCTGCGCACGCAGTATCCAGGGACGTGGCGCTTGCCCAGCCCGTGTATCGCCCTCGCGACGCCGAGCACAGCGTGCTCCACGCGGTCATCCGCGAGCGCCTGGAGGACTTCCTGCGCGAGGCGGCGGCCCGCGGCGAAGGCGCCGGCCTCCCGCGGTTCATCGAGCGGGAGTTTCGTGAGTTCCTGACGTGCGGGGTGCTGGCCCATGGCTTCGCCCGGGTCCGGTGTGATAGTTGCGCCTTCGAGCGCCTGGTGCCGTTCTCCTGCAAGGGACGCGGTTTCTGTCCGAGCTGCGGGGGCCGGCGGATGACAGAGCGCGCCGCGCACTTGGTGGACCATGTGCTGCCTCGGGTGCCGGTGCGCCAGTGGGTGCTCACGGTGCCGTATCGGCTGCGGTACCTGCTCGCGTGGGACCACGGCTTGAGCCGCGCGGTGTTGGACGTGTACGCCCGGGCGCTGCTGGGCTTCTACAGCCGCAGCGCGCGGCAGAGCGGCATTCGGCGTGGTCGGACGGGGACGCTGACGGTAATCCAGCGATTTGGCAGTGGGCTGAATTTGAACGTCCACTTCCACACCCTGGCCCTCGACGGAGTGTTCAGTGAAGACCCGCCGGGCGGGCTCGAGTTCCACCCGGCGCCACCCCCGAGCGATGAGGAGGTGGCGCGGGTGCTCGCCACCATCCGCCGCGGGGTGCGACGGCTTCTGGCACGCCGGGGACTGGAGCCTGGCGACGAGGCGACCGGGTCACCGGACCGGCTCGCGGAGGAATCGCTCTCGCTGTCCGGGATCGTCAGCGCCTCAGTGCAAGGCCGAGTGGCGCTGGGCCCGCGCGCGGGGGCGCGGGTGCGGCGGCTGGGGCGGGAACCGGATCCCGAGGGCGTCACCTCCCGCGGGCCCCGCCAGGCGCACCTGGACGGCTTCGATCTTCACGCCAATGTGCGGGTGCCCGCCAACGATCGCGCGCGGCTGGAGGGGCTCTGCCGCTATGTGCTCCGGCCGCCGCTCGCCCAGGACCGCCTCCGGCTCCGGGCCGATGGGCGCGTGCTGGTGAAGCTCAAGACGGCCTGGCACGATGGGACCTCCCATCTGCTCTTTGAGCCCATCGAGTTCCTGGAGAAGCTGGCCGCCCTGACGCCGCGGCCCGAGGTCAATCTGCTCATTTACCACGGGGTGCTGGCCCCGCATGCACAGTGGCGCCGGCACGTCGTCGCCTATGGCAGGGAGGCGACCGAGGACCCTGATGCCCGCACTGCTGGCGCAGGCTCCGCAGGAACGGGGCCCGCGAGCAACGGACGCTACTGGGCGTGGGCGGCGCTGATGCGGCGCGCCTTCGAGATTGACGTGTTGGCGTGTCCGCGCTGTGGGGGCCGCCTGCGCCTGATTGCGACCATTGACGATCCCCGGGTCATCCGCCGGATCCTCGCCCATCTGGGGCTCCCGATTGAGGCTCCCAGTCCTGACCCGTCCCGGCCGCCTCCCGGCCCTACCGCTGACCTGTTCTGCGACACCGCAGCCTAGCCCGTGCTGGCTGAACCCAGCGGTCGGTCGCGCTTTGTCCCCGAAACCCCACGTCCCGCGCGTCGCGTGGCCGCTGCCTCGACCGACCTGCCCACTCGCACCCGCATGCCCCAGCTCTCGCCCTTTTTCGCCTTGACAGGCACTTTATCCGCCCCGTAGCATCGTAGCGCCGCGAGGGGCCGAGGGGCCGCGAGGGCCAGCGGCCGAGAATGCCGGTTATGTTTCTTACGCTCGTCTTACCTCCTCGACCGCCGACACCCATCCCGGTGAGCTAAGCTCAGCGAAGCAAGCCGAGGCGCAGTAGCTTCTTGGCGAGCGCGTAAATATCGCGCTTGTCGCCTTCCTTTCGCTTCCCGACAGCTACGATGGAAACGATTACCTCGCGACGCTCGACTCGGTAGACGATACGGTAACGCTGCCCGACGGCACGAACGCTGCGGAAACCCGCCAACTCCGCGACCAACGGCTTGCCTTGTTGCTCAGGCGACCGGATGAGTTGGTCTGCGCGTTGACTGATGAGCCGCCTGATCCGCTGATCGGGTATGGCTTCTACCTGCTTCAGTGCTGTCTCCGTCCACTTGATCGTGTAGACGGGATCGGTCATACCCCGAGGCGCTTCTTGGCCTTCTCATTGCTGACCAGACGACCGCGCTTCAAGTCCTCAATGCTCTCCCGGAGCGCCAAGACCATTTCGGGATCGCTGAGAATGTCAAGAGTCTCGACAATGCTCTCGTAGAACTCCCACGGCATGACGGCGAGTACAGGGCGACCCCGGCGCGTGATAGTGATCGTGCGCTCTGGCTCCCGCGCGAGCTTCTCCGGTAAGTCGAGGAGCCCCTTGCGCGCCTCGGTGATCGTGAGCTGTGTCATATAACTATCCTCCCAATGTACACTTAAATGTACAATCGAATGTCCACCCTGTCAAGCCCTTTTCCTGACAAATTAGCTCAGTTAACCTGAATCCGGCGGGATTTGAGAGGGAGAGGCCGACTATTCCCTGCGTCTGCGAGCGAGAAACGTACGATTGGCGCGGTGTTCCGAAAGCTAACGAAAAAGTAGCTTTCGGCGCAAGGCCAATATTCCCGCCTTCCCGCTCGTATCCGCCGCTTCATGGGAAGATACTCACGCCGGATTTAGGATTAAATCAACCGGTTAACCTCATACTCCTGTCAGTCGAGCCCACGGGCATCGAGCCCCCCTCGGCGACGCGCCGGGCTCTGGCGCGTGGTGAGAGCACCCGGTGCTACAGCTTGATCGGGAACGTCGCGTTGATCCAGTCGTAGAGCTTGGCGCCGGCCGAGGGCTTCATGATCTTGGTGGTCGGCAGGACCTCCACCGGGTCGATCGTCACGAAGTCGAACTCGTTCTTGTGGGTCGTGATCCCCTGGAAGAAGTTGCACATCTGGATGTGGTCTTCCCGGTACGAGCGCTTCCCCGACAGCGACTCGACCTCGATCCCCTCGAGCGCCTTGGCGATCCGCTCCTTCGTCGGCCACTCGCCGGCCGCCTTGTAGGCCTTCTCCACCGCCGCCTTGTACGCCTCCACCGTGAAGTAGGCGTGATCGCACTCGTAGGGCGGGTACTCGTTGTACTTGGCCTTGTACTCGCGGACGAACTGCTTCAAGAGCGGGCTCGCGCCCGCGTGGTTGAAGTACATGCTGTTGTAGCCCAGGATCAGCCCTTCGGGCGTGAACTCCTTCTTCAGCGAGTCGTGCACGCCCCCGCCCGTCGTGAAGCAGCCCTTCATCGTCTTGAACAGTCCGACGGCGGCGGCCTGCTTCATCAAGATCGTGGTGTCGCCCGACCAGAAACTCGTCATGAGGAGGTCCGGTTTGGCCTGCTGGATCGCCGCGATGTGGGAGGTGAAGTCCGTGACCCCGAGCTTGGGCCAGAGCTCGAGGACATCCTTCACGTCGGGCACGTAGCGCTTGAGCACCGCCCGGTACGCGTCCCAGCAGTCCCGGCCGTAGGAGTAGTCGTTGTTGATCCCCGCGATGGTCTTGATGCCCTTGAAGTACTTCGCCGTGAGGAGGGCCCCGCCGATCGCCTCGACCTCGTTGTCCACGCTCCGGAAGGCGTACCTGGGCTTGGGGATCGTCTCCTCGACGCCCTTCTGCGTGGTCGCGTCCCAGGCCAGCCAGAGCATCTGGAGCTCTTCCGCGAGCGGCCCGAGGGCGAGACCGGTCCCCGTGGAGACGGCGCCCGAGATCATGTCCACCTTGAGCTGGAGCGCCAGCTTCCTGAAACGCTCGACCGTGTCCTTCGGAGATGACTCCTCCTCGATGATCAGGTCCACCCTCCGGCCGAGGATGCCGCCGGCCCTGTTGACGCGCTCCGCCCACCACTCGATTCCGCGCTGGCCGGCCTGCCCTACCGGCGCCGGGATGCCGACCCGCCAGGCGAGCACGCCGATCTTCACCGGGTCCGAGGGGACGCCCTTCCGGGTCTGCGCCCGGATGACCGCCGGCGCGCCGAGGATCCCACCGCCGATAGCGACTGCACCCATACCCTTGAGAAACTCGCGCCTGCTGCGTTCCATACCCCTTCTCCTTTCCGGTATGCCCACGCGAAGCCTGTCGCCGATTTCGAGCGAGGCTGAGGGGCGCACGATAGCCGGGATTATATCAGCGCTGGAACCCGGACGAAGCCCTCCATCAGACGGCGGGCCGTCCGGTAGACGGTCACGTGTCGTACCCACCACTCGCCCGCCCTCCGCTCAACCTGAGCGTTGATGGGCAGGACACCTGAGGGATGGGCGAGCCGGACGTCGGCCCCCCCACCCTGCTCTCTTTCCCCCAGGGGGAGAGGATCCGACACGCTCTCCGCCACCACGCTTCCCTCGATCCGCGCCGCCACGGCCAGGCACATGGCGCCGGTGAGGGCGAAGGCACGGTGGCACTTCCCCATCGAGATCACGCGCGCCGTGAGGTCCGCCTCCGCGGCCTCAACGAGCCGCCCATCGATGGGCGGCTCGTTGAGGCCGC
>JACQWB010000172.1 GCA_016209385.1 Candidatus Rokuibacteriota bacterium | reverse complement strand
TGCTGCACCCATTCCAGCAGCCGGCGCACGCCTTCCGCTGGCTTGACCACCGGCTCCCAACCCAGCAACCGCCGCGCAAGATTCACGTTGGCCACGAAGACCCGCTGGTCGCCCGGTCGGCACTGGTCATAGGAGATTTCCAGCCGGCGTCCCAACCCTAGTTCCAACAGGCGGAGCAACTCGTGCAGTGACATCACGCAGCCTGGACCGCCGCCGATGTTGAAGTTCTGGCCGGCGGCGCGCTCAACGTGGCGAACCGCCGCGAGATACGCCTCGATCAAATCCTCCACGAACAACACGTCGCGCACCTGTTTGCCGTCGCCGTAAATGGTGATCGGCCGGCCGAGCACCGCCGCGATGGTGAACCACGCCACCCAGCCCTGGTCCTCGACGCCGAACTGCCGGTAGCCGTAGATGCAGGACTGCCGGAAGTTCACCGTGCGCAGGCCGTAAATGCGCCCGTAGTCGTGCACATACTGATCGGCCGCGCCCTTCGAGCAGCCGTACGGCGAGTGGAACGCGAGCGGACGCTCTTCCGGGATGCCGGCCGGGAGGTCCCGGAGGCGGTAGCGCAGCGGCTCCTCCTCGATCACCAGGTCGGCCAGGTTCCCGTAGACCTTGTTCGTCGAGGCGAAGAGCACCACCGGATCCATCCCGCTCCAGCGCGCCGCCTCGAGCAGGTTCAGGGTCCCCAGGGCGTTCACCTCGAAGTCGACACGCGGATCCACGACAGAGGTCGTCACCGCCACCTGGGCGGCCTGATGGATCACCACGTCCACGCGGCCCCGCCTGAAGGCCTGCTCCACATCCTCAGGACGTCGGATATCCCCCTGGACGAACTCCACCCGGAACTGCTCGTTGAGCCAGGTCAGGTTCGCGCAGGCCCCCCTCCGCGAGAGGTCATCGAAGATGATGACCCGCCGGCCCGCCCCGAGGAGCCGGGCGGCGAGGTTGCACCCGATGAATCCGGCCCCTCCGGTGATCAGGTACGTCTCCGGCTGCATGACTAACCGGGAACGCCCATCCCCGGCCCGGCTGCCTGGGCGGTCTGCAAGACTTCGAGCAGCTTGGGCGCGTTCCTCTCCAAGGAGAATTCCTTCTCCACCGTGCTGCGCCCGTTCGTTCCCAGAACTCGACGCAGCTCGGCGTCCTCGATCAGCATGGAGAGCTTGCGGGTCCACTCCGCTGCCGTGCCGGCCAAGAAGCCATTCACCCCGTCCTGAACGATCTCGCGGTTCCGCCCCACATTGGAGACCACGCACGGGATGCCCACCGCCATGTACTGGACAGTCTTGAAACCGGTCTTCCCCTTGACCCACTCGTCATCGGGGAGCGGATACACGCCGATGTCGAGGCTATGAAAGTCCTCGATCTCCCGGTCGAGGCGCCACGGGAGGTTGACGCAGGTGACGCCCTCGATCTGGATCTCCCGTCCGGCCCCGACCGTCTTGAAGACCACGGGGTACTTCCTGGCAACCTCCTGGAGCACAGGGAAGAAGGGTTCGAGGTAGGCCGCCGTGGTATGGCTCCCGATCCAGCCGATGGTGATCGGCCCCGAGGATTCGGACGGGGCTCGGGGCGTGAACTTCTCGGTATCCACCGAGGTCGGGATCATGACGACGTTCCGATTGAACTGCCGTGCGTACTCCCGGAGGTAACCGTTGCACACGATCACGCTGCGGCTCAGGCAGATCAGCCTGGGGATCTTCCCGGCCGGCCTACGCCAGCCAAGCACCGAGTGACGCCAGCCCCGCCCCCGCAGGTGTATGGCATCATCGAGGTCGTACACGATCGGACGGCCGAGCCGCGCCAACCACTCCTCGATCAACGGCGGGCCGATTGGATAGGCCTCCAGGTGGATGAAGATCAGATCGTGTCGGCCGGCCTGGATGCAGTCCCCGACCCGGATCACGCTCCGCGCGAGGAAGTGCAGCGCCTTCAGGCCATAGCGACCAGGCCGGTAGAGGAGACGGTAGAACCGGGAGGAGAGGAAGGGGCGCAGGGTACATTGGATCCCGTGCCGCTCGAGGAACGGCAGGTACTGCTCTACCCGGTAGCGGGTGCTCGCCCCCTCGGTGGGGTGCGGCACCAGAAACAGGACCCTCATCCGCCGCTCCGGACCGCCTGTCCCACCGGCCACTCCCGTAGATACCTGACCAGGGACTCCTGCCAGGGAGGCATCTTGTCCTCCCCCAGGAGTCGCAGCTTGTAGTTCTCCAGCATCTCTGACCGCGCGCGCGGGGCCGGGAGCGGGAAGGCGGCTGAAGGGATCGGTCTGATGCGGACTTGCTCCCGTCCCAGGCACCGGGCCACCTCCTGGGCGAGCTCAAAGCGGGTGCAGGAGCCCTGGTTGCCCAGATGATAAAGCCCATAGCGGTCCGTCGTCTGGATGAGGTCGACCATCGCTCGGGCAAGATCGAATGTGAAGGTCGGGGTCCCCCACTTGTCGTTGACCACGGCGACCTCATCCTGGTTTGCGATCAGCTCGGCGATCTTC
Source organism: Candidatus Rokuibacteriota bacterium (assembly GCA_016209385.1). Lineage (NCBI taxonomy): Bacteria > Candidatus Rokuibacteriota > Candidatus Rokuibacteriota bacterium. The sequence continues at coordinate 3,958 of JACQWB010000172.1, read as the reverse complement.
CGGACGAACTTCTTATCCCGGGGCCCCCCACCCACCATCCAGCTGGCTCGAAAAATGAAGTAGCGGCGGAGAAGCCCGGCGACCAGCTTCTCCCCCTCCCACTTCGATCTCCCGTACACGTTGACCGGGTTGGGAAGGTCGAACTCGATGTAGGGGGTGTGTTTCATGCCGTCGAAGACCCCGGCCGTGCCGATGTAGACCATCAGGATGTCGGCCCGGCGACAGGCCAGGGCCACGTGTTCGGTCCCCATGGCATTCGTGAGCATGGCATGGTCGGGCTCGATCTCGCATCGGTCCACGTCCGTCTCGGCTGCCAGGTGCATGACGATCTCGGGGGCTTCTCGGTCCACCACCCGCTTGACCTCTTCGTAGTCCCGAACGTCGAGGAGTGTCCCCAGCCGGTCATCCGGCCGCCAGTCGGTGGCGATCACCTGAAAACCGCGGCTCCGGAGCTCCGGACAGAGCGCGCTCCCGAGCATCCCGCTCGCCCCCGTGACCAGCACCTTCCCGGCCATCACGCCCACTTCCGCCATCTCAGCCTCTCCCGTGGAAGAAGCCCAGGCGGCATTTGAGGTGGAACCGCTGGCCGGGCACCTCCCCTGCCGGGCCGGGCCACGATGAAGGGCCCCCTCATCGGAGACCCCTCCGGCCGGCCAGCCCTTTGTAGACCCCTGCGTACCGCCTGATCCCCTCCTCCAGCGAGAAATATCGCCGGGCCACGTCCCGGCACCGCCAGCGGAGCGTCGGCCCCTCAGCGAGCAGGTCACGGACGGCCAGCGCCGCCCTCCCGTACTCCTCCGTCTGCAGCCCTCTGACGATGTAGCCCACCTTCTCCTGTTCCACGATCTCGTCCATGTCACCGATCCCCTCGTTCGTCAGGATCGGAAGGCCGCAGGCCAGGGCCTCTCCGAACTTGGCAGGACAGCAGGCCTGTCGGGAGTACCCCATGCGGGTAAAGTAGACCAGGACATCGGCACCTGCTAGCCAGCGCGGCACATCTTCGTAGCCGGCCGTCGCCACCTCCACGCTGCCATCTCGGAGCCCCCGGGGCTCCAGCAATGACGTCACCGGATACTCCGGGTCGGAGGTCAGCAGAAGGAAGCGCACGGCGCTGATGCGCCTTCGGGCCTCCAGGAAGAAATCGAGCATCTCCTCCAGCCCGTACCAGGTCCCGAGCGAGCCAGAGTAGACGAACGTGCAGCCCATGCCCTGGTCGGCCGGATGGGGCAGATCTGCCACGAACCGGGCGAGATCCACGCAGGTCGGGATGACCGTGACCTTCTCGGCCTGGCCCCTGAGGCAGTCGAGCCCCGAGATCGCCTGACGCCCCCGCTCGGTCAGGATGACGACCGCGTCGGCAGCCCCGAGGAGGCGCTGCTCCCATCGCTTCCCCGTGCGGTACAGCACGGAGTCCTGCGGCCACAGCCTGCCCTCGACCCGCTCGTCGACCCAGAGCCCCCGCATGTCGAAGAGAAACGGCACCCCGTGGAGCCTCTTGAGGACGTACGCGATCCCCGCAGCAATGTAGCTGCGCGCGTGGATCATGTCGATGCCGTGGCGCCGGACCAGCCGGCTCCCCGCCATGACCCCCGCCAACATATCGTAGAGGGTAGCCGGCACCCGTGGTGCCTTATGGTACACCAGGGGAACCCAGCGAATGCCTTCCGCGTCAAGCAGTCCCCGCACCCGCTCCCCTTCCATCCGCAGGGCCTGTGGCTTCTCGAAGCTCAGGAGGGTGAACCCGAATCCTTCTCGCCGAAGCCCACCCAGATAGGGCAGGACCTGCGCGCGGCCAAGGGGATCGGTGGCCCCATCGTATGAGATGTAGAGAACCTTCATCCCACTCCGTCCGCTTTTGGCCAGCCTAGTATATGGCAAAGGCCCCCCGACGCCAATACCAGGTAAAATGGCGTGAGCATGTCGCGGTGCCGGAAGGCCGATCCCACGTTGCCCGAGCCGAGGGCGATGATCCCCACCAGGCCTACGCCCAGAACAAGCATCGGCAGCAGGGCTCGGGACTGCCGGAGACCCTGGCGCAGCCCGATGATGAAGAAGGGGAACAGGCCATACCAGACGAGCACCTGGGGGAGGGCGATGCGCTGAAGGTTGGTTGTGATCTCCCAGGGGAAGGGGGAGAAGACTCCGTAAGCCGTCGCGATGAGCAAGACGCCGAGGAGCTCCCCTGCCGTGAGGCTGGGAGAAGCCTGGTTCTCCTCCAGGTAGAACCGGGCCGGAAAGATCCGGTACACCGTCCCCTCGCCGTGAACCCACCCCTCTGACACGCTCTTTGAGAAGGAGATGATGGACGGGTAGGACATCGCCAGCCAGCCGCCCAGAACGATCATCCCGGCGGTCAGGAAGATCCTCGGCGCGACCCCTCCGAGCGCCCGCGCCATCCTCGTGGCCACAGCCATCAGGAGCGCCAGGACAAGGGGCCCGACCAGGGCGGTCCGGATCGTCCACGCCGCCCCCGTCAGGCCGGCCCCCAGCACCAGGTATCCCGCGCCACCATCCCGTAGGTAACGGGTCGCACACCAGACACAGGTCACGAGGCCTGCGATGATCACCGTATCCTTGAGCCCAGTGATCGACCAGAACACGACCGAGGGGAAGAAGAGGAAGGCCCCCGCCGCGGCGACTCCCGCTCGCTCCCCCCAGAGATCCCGGGCCAGCAGATAGACGACGACGCCCGTCCAGACGCTCAACATGCTGTTCAGCAGCTTGATCATCAGCGGGGAAAAGCCGAAGATGGCGAAAAGCCATCCCATCGCATACGAGTACGCGCTGACGTGATACCCTAGCAGGGACGGGAAGCCACCGGCGTCCGTCCAATACCCTCCTTCCCTGAGGCCCGGCGCCTCATGGGCGACAAACCAGGATGCGAAGGCATCCTCCCCGGCGTTGACCATCTCGCCCCGGAGCAGGCTCGCGATGTAGAGGCCAACATGGGTGTAGCCGCGGGCGTCCCCGAAGAAGTCCACGCTCAGGCGGGACCAGTAGACCGCCGCCTGGTAGACCAGCACGAGGCTCAGCCGCAGCACCGCTGCCGCCACCAGGGTCACGAGGAGGGCCCGGCGCCCCTCGAAGAGGTGTCGCTGGCGGGCCTTGAGGAGCAAGTACGCGGGGAACGCCAGCGCGAAGAAGGGACCCGGCGCCGCGAACGCCGCCAGGACCGCGCAGGCTGCCCCGGCCGGGAGCAGCCATCGCGCCCCGCCCGGTCCGCCAGAGGCCGCGCCGTTCACCCGCCCTCTCCGCGGGGACCGGGGGCCGCCACGCCCGCGCCCGCCATGTCGGCCGGGCGCGCCTCGGGGACCTTCTGCCGCCGGAACACCAGGATGGCCGGGGAGGTGTAGGCGTCCGGGATCGGGTGCCACAGCAAGGTGCGCGGATAGCTCAGGCCCGGGGGCCACCCCGCACGGACCTTGTGGTTGGCCGGCACGAACTCCTTGACCAGCGTGTACCCCCCGCCTCCCCGCACGAGCCATCGGATCAGCCCGCGGCACCCCGGCACCGAGTCGGGGCCATCACGATCGGCCACGTTGTCCAGGAATGCGAGGACGTACTCCCCCGAGATCGCTCCGCTGCGCAGCCGGTCACAATGGGCGGCCAGACGGCGGCTCTCCAGCTCCGGGACCCCGCTTTCGCTGATCTTGAACAGGCTCCCCCCCGCCGGGTCGCGCGAGCTCCGGCCCAGGTACAGGACCTGATACCGGGGGATGATGCGGGCTGACGCCAGCCAGGCGATGTCGTGGAGCATCTCCAGGCTATTCCCTGGAGGGATGTTCACCAGAATCCATTGGGTGCTCGCATACCGGGTATCGAGCCGGGTAAAGACCTGGTCGGCATAGGCTGAATACGCGAAGGAGTACCCGAAGACCACGGCCAGCACGGCCGTGGTCGCGGTCTTCCCGAGCGCCCGGCTCTGCGCCAGGCGCGCCAGGGCCAGCCCGCCGAACAC
>JACQWB010000171.1 GCA_016209385.1 Candidatus Rokuibacteriota bacterium | reverse complement strand
GCATAGGAAGGATAAAAGCCCTCTGCCGCCGGCCCCGCCCCGGGGCCGAACCCGTCCGGTCGGCTACCGGGCCTCGCCCTCCCCGCGTCAGGAGACCCTCCCAGACCATGGCCCCGATGCTCCAGCGCGGATGAAGGGCCAGTTAACGGAAACGCTGACGAGGGGAGGCAGTCGGCGGCGAGGAGAGGATTGGCCCCTCGGGCCGCACGAGAGGCGTGGCTGCGGCGGCGCGGCGGCAGAGGGCGGCGGAGCGCTCGATCCCAGCAGGGAAACGGTCAGGTGGGGATGGTGGAAAATAGGTCAGCGTGGCGAGCCGGCGGCGGCCGGGGCTGGGGGACCTCGGCCGGGAGTCCCAGGTGGACGAGGATCTGGCGGATGACCCGCGGGTCCTCGATGGTGGCGATCAGCCGCATGCGGCTGCCACAGCGCGGGCAGGCGAGCACATCCAGTTCGAAGGCGCGTCGCATCAGATCGGCCCAGGCCCAGGAGCGCGGGTTGCCAGGAGCCTCGCCCTGGGGCTCGGAGACGCCGGGCGCAGCTAGTAGTGGCGATGAACATTCGCCGGGAGATCATTCGATAACCTGATCTGCCCTGATGAGGATCGAGGGCGGGATGGTGAGGCCGAGCGCCTTGGCGGTCCTCGCATTCACCACTAGCTCGAACTTCGTCGGCTGCTCCACGGGCAGGTCCGCCGGCTTGGCGCCCTTCAAGATCTTGTCGACGTAGGCGGCGGCGCGCCTAAATAAGTCGGGCCCGTTCACGCCATAGGACATCAAGCCCCCCATGGCCACGGCGTCTCTGGTCCAATAGATGTCGGGCAGCCGGTGCTTCGCCGTCAGGTCGACAATCTGGCGCAGATGCGACAAGAACATGGTGGATCCGTATACAAAGATCGCCTGGGCGCGCTGCGGGATCATGGCCGCAGGGCGACGGTCGCCAGGATTCGTTGGGCCAGACGATGACCACGCCGGGTGGGACGGATAGAGCCGCGCATCTTCATTCCCTCCTCGCTGGCGAGCGAGAGGCCACGACAACCAGGGCGCCGAGGCGGGGACACCGCTACTACGAAACCGGGACGCGCGTCAAGCCGAAGTACGTGGCGTCGTCATGCCACTCCGTGGCTACGAACCGACCGCCATCGCTACGGGAGGCCGGGGACCGGCGGGATCACGGCGCTCAGCTTGCTGATCGTGTGCAACGTGACCTGCGCCGCCCACTGCGCGTCGACCGGCTGCGCGAGGCCGAACAGCCTGAGATCGAGCGAGAGGTTGGTGACGTAGATCACGTCGCCGTGCCGCACGAGGCTCGCCGGGAAGAGCAGCCCGATCGGCGCGCCGTTCGCGTCGATCCCCCCGAAGTCGCCGAGCTTCGCAATGACCCGGCCCGTCGGGTCGAGAACGACGATCTCGTCGGCCTGGTTGGCCGCCACCCAGAGGTTGTCGCTGGCGTCGATGATCAGCCCGTCGGCCCCGTTGATGCTGTTGACGAAGACCTCCGGCGTGCCGGCGTTCCCGCCACTCACGACCGGGACCTTCACCACCGTGTCGTTGCCGGTGTTGGCCACGAACAGCGCTGTCCCGGCGTTGTTGAAGGCCAGCCCGTTGGCGCCGAACGGCGGCACGCCGGTGGTCTGGAGCAGCAGGCTCGACACCCACGCGATCACCGCGCCCCCCTGCGGCCCGGTGCGCCAGACGACGCCCTGGAAGGAATCGGAGACGTAGACGTTGCCGGCGGCGTCGAAGGTCAGGACGTTGGGCCCGGCGGCCGACCCGCCGGGGATCGTCGTGAACACCTTCGACTTGCCGGTGACGGGGTTGACGTCCAGGACCTGCTTGCCCCCGAAATCGATCACGAGGAGCCGGTTCGTCTGGGGGTGGAAGGCGAGGTCCAGCAGGAGCGGGCTCGAGTTCTGGACGTTGACCTGGCGGAGGAGCGTCCCGCTCGGGGCGAACACGAACAGCTGGCCCGTGCCGCTGCTGGTGCCGCCGACGGCGAAGGTGGTCACGTAGACGTTGCCCTTCGCGTCCACGGTGATGCCTTCGGGGTTGGCGACGCCGGGCGGCAAGGTCGCGAAGGTCGTGACCTGACCCCGGTCCCATGCGTGAGCGGGGATCACGACCAGCGCGAGGGCGAGCAGCAGGAACACGGTGATTCGGCCGGCCACGTTCATGGCGTCCACCTCCTGCGAGAGTTGGGGGTCACAGCGCGCGCGTCTCCAACTCCGGGCCAGCTGGCGCGGACCATAAGGTGGGCGCCGGACGGGATGCGCCCGGCGCCCACCCCGCCCGACCGCTCGTCGGCCGCTAGTCGGTGATCGCCTGGTAGACGAGCTGCTTGAAGAGCTTCCGGTAGTAGGCCCGCTCGGGGCTCGGGGCCTGGGTCATGAAGACGCCGACGAGCTCCTCCTTGGGATCGACCCAGAAATATGTGCCGGCGAAGCCCGCCCACATGTACTCCCCGGCCGAGCCGGGCACGCCCGCCACGCCCGCGCCCTGCCGCACCGCGAAGCCGAGGCCGAAGGTGTAGCCCGGCGTCCCGAGCAGCAGCTGGCCGGGGGTGACCGGCGTGCTGATCCCGGCAAGGTGATCCGACGTCATCAGGCTCACGGTGGCCCGGCTGAGGACGCGAGCGCCGTCGAGCCGCCCGCCGTTCAGCAGCATCTGGCAGAAGCGCGCGTAATCCATCGCCGTCGACACCGCGCCCGCCCCGCCGGAGTCGTTCTTCGGTGCGGCCGACACGTCGATGACCTTGATCGGATGGTCGGGCGCGGTCTGCGCCAGCCGCGCCATCTTGTCCCTCGGGACCGAAAACCCGGAGTCGACCATCTTGAGCGGCGCGAAGAGGCGCTTCTCGAGGAACTGCCCGAGCGTCATCCCCGAGGCCACCTCGACGACGCGACCGACGACATCGGTGGCGAAGCTGTACTCCCAGACGGTTCCCGGCTGGTGCGCGAGGGGCGCCTTGGCCAGACGCTCGACCTGCTCGGCGGGCGTCACGCCTCTGGCGTCGAACGGCAGCCCCTGCGGCTGGAACACGCCTGCCTTCGCATAGGCCTCCTTCACCGGGGCGTTCACCGTGATCTCGCCGTAGACCAGGCCGGACGTGTGGCGAAGCAGGTCCTGGACGGTCGGCTCTCGCTCGGCCGGCACGAGGGTGTACGTCACCCGGCCGAAGGTGGAGTCCGCCTTGGGTACGCTGACCTGGCGCTTCGAGAACTCCGGAAGATACTTCGAGACCGGGTCGGTGAGGACGATCCGGCCGTCTTCCACGAGCATCATTGCCGCTACGGACGCCAGGGGCTTCGTCATCGAGTAGATGCGGAAGATCGCGTCCTTCGTCATCGGCGCGCCGGCCGCCTTGTCCCGGAGCCCCAAGGCTTCGAAGTAGGCGACACGGCCTTTGCGGGCCACCAGCGCGACCGCCCCGGGGAACTTGCCGCGCTCGATCTCGGCCTTGAGCACCGGGCCGATCCGCGCGAGCCGCTCGGAAGAAAGCCCTACGTCCTCGGGCCGGGCGGACGACAGCGGCTCCGCCCAGGCGGCGATGGCGACGGAGAGCACGAGGACGAGGCACGCGACGAGGCTGCTGATTCTTCTCATGGCGACCTCCTTTCAGGAGACTGGTTGGGTGCGCGCAATATGGAACAAGGTATTAGGCGCATGAGGAGAAGCTACGGGGCGCATGAGGAGGCTGTCAAGGAGAAAGATGGGACCTCCCAGGGCGTAACCCTCTGACTTTTCGTTCGCATTCCCCCAGCTTCGGGCCCGTCCTGAGCCGGTCATGGTCTCGTGTCGCCAGAGCATAGGCACGATAAAAGCCCTCCTCCGCCGGTCCCCCAGTCCGGCTCCCGGCCGAACCCGCGCCGGCGGCTGCCGGGCCGGCCCCCTCGCGTCAGGCGCCCCCCCAGAACCATGACCCGAACGCTATAGACCGGAGCCTACGGTTTCTCGGTCTCAAGGACTTTCGCAAGCTCAACGAAGTCCTTCACGTGCCAGTCAGGAGCGTACCCGTAGGGTTCTAGCGGCTCATTCCATCTGCCGACCCACGCGGTTCGGAACCCCGCTCCCTTGGCGCCGAAGACATCGAACTGGTTTGAAGTGACGTAGATGACTTCGGCGCGGTCGAGGCCCATCGCCTCGATGGCCTTGAGGTATATGCTTCGGTGAGGCTTGTATACAGCGAACGTCTCAGACGTGAAGTACCAGTCCCATCTGAACCGATCCAACAACGCCTTCTTGAGCACCTCGCTACTGAGTTGCGTGTGGGGAACCAGCTGGTACCCCAGCTCCCGCATTTTCTGGAGACCCGGCATCACATCCGGGTAGACATCAAGCTCACCCAGTAACGGGAGCACTCCACCCGCGTCCGCCGGCTTGAGGTCTGTCTTTTGAGCTTTGGTGAGGGCGATGGTGGCTCTTCTCGCCAGTTCCTCGAGCGGGATGAAGCCACTCCCGATCATGGTGTTATACATCATGTAGAAAAACAGCTTGGTCCGCCAGGCGGGCCAGAACGCCTTTCCATCGACCTTCACTCCCCTGTCTGCGAAGAATTTCGTGATCTTCTCTGGCATGACGGACCAGTCCAGGATTGTCCCGCCCACATCGAAGAATAGGGCCCGAGCCTTGACGGGCGCGCCGCGGGCCCGTCCTGGGATCACGACGTTAGCCCCGAGGGCCGCCGCCAACGCCCCCACGCCGGTCACCTTGACCAAGTCTCGTCGCGAGATCAGTCGTCCCCTGTCCGCTGCCATGGTTCCCGCTCCTTTCCGTTTACGCGACCTATCGGCCTGTGAGCGCTTTCAAGCGCCAACAGGTAGCTCCGAAACGCCTTAAGCGCCGCATGCAGCCACGCCGTACTGAGCATAGGCGGTATTAAAGCCCTCTTCTCCCGCCCGGGCCCGGCTCGGGCCGAACCCGCGCCGGCGGCTGCCGGGCCGGCTCCCTCGGCGTCAGGCGCCCCCCCAGGAGCATGGCCGGATGCTACAGCGCAGATGAAGCGCGGGTCAAGGGCAATACTGACGCCGCGTGAGCACCCGGCCGCGAGGAGGAGATCACACGGCTGGGCCGGACGAGGGGCGTGGCCGCAGCGTCACTGCCGCCGAGTGTGCGGTGGAGAGTTCGATCCCATGAGTCTGCATGCCTGCTCCCATATCACCCCCACGCCCAGCACCGGCTCCGGTAGGGGCAGTCGTAGCAGTACCAGCCCACCACCGGGTGGAAGACCCCGGCCTCGATGGCGCGGAGCACCTCCGAGACCAGGCGGAATAGCCGAATATTAGCGCTGCGATCGCGCCTCGTCCAGTAGCGGGGGTGCGCGGATTATGCCACACCCGGGGGAGGTCGCTCCAAGTCGAAGCCTCACTCCAGCTCTCCATCTACAGCTACGCCACGGCCAAGCGGTCCCAGGTCGAACGCCACCGCGCCTGGGCCCAAGCCCAAGTCGCGCTCGCCATCGACGACGGCCTCTATCCCGACGCCGAGCGGATGAAGCAGCTCGTCCGCGACTGCGACACCGAGCTCGACGAAATGGCCCAGATCGACGCCTACCGGAGGGACGCCGCCAATGCCGCCCACATCCAGATCGCTCCCTGACCACGAGGCCCCGGCCTGGCTCCGCGAGAAGGTCTACGCGCCCAGACGGCAGCGGACGCTCGAGCACGTCCGCCACGCGGTCGATGCCCTCGCGACCGCCCAGCAGGCCGTCTCCCTCGCCTCCATCGCCACCACGTCCAAGGCGATCGATCCCACAGGCCGAGGGATCTCAACGAGCGCCATCCTTGGGAACCCCGAGGCCCGCACGTACTACGAGCAGCACCGTCGCTGGAACGGCACGCGGCCAGCACGGCGGACACCGCGACCCGAGCCTCCCGGCGCCGCCCGTCCCCGCGTCAACGCCCAGCGCGACATCGCCCGCGCCCGGCAGCGGTATCGGCGATGGACCAAGGGCCTGCTCATCGAACGCCTCCTGGCGGTCGAGCGCGCCTTCGCCGAGCAGGAGGGTCGCTGGCTTCGCGTCAACGACGAGCTGCTCACCTGGCAGCTTCGGGCCTCCTCAGCCCCGCCGGAATGTGCTATCGTGAGGGCAGACCCCACACCGAGGTCGGGGGACCGCCATGGATACGAAAGTCCAGTCACTCATCGCGGAGATTGAGGCCCTCTCTGAGGCCGAGCGCCAGACATTGGCGCAGGAGGTCCTCCCCCTCCTCTTGACCACGCGCGCGGGCCTCGAAGAAATCGACCGCTCTCTCGAAACGCTGTCCGATGAGGAGCTCGACGCCGTGATCGAGCGCGCCCGTCAGCGGGCCGGCACGCTGGGGGACGAGGCAGTCGCCGCCATCATTGACGAGGCGATCCGCGCTGCCCGCGCTCAAGGTCGTTCTTGACACGCAGCTGCTCCTGCGGGGCGCCCTCGCCCGCACCCAGAGCCTCACGGCTCGTCTCTACGAGGCGTGGCGCGCCGACCAGTTCGTCCTCCTCGTCTCCGAGCCGATCCTCGCCGAAGTCGACGCCGTGACCGCGCGCCCGGAGCTCTGGCGAAAGCTCCGCGTGACCCCACGCGAGGCCCGCGCCGTGCCGCGTCGACTCCGGCGTCACGCCGTGCTCGTCCAGCCCGATGTCACGATCCGGACGAGCCGCGATCCCAGGGACGACAAGTTCCTGGAGTGCGCGGAGCCCAGGCCTCCGGCAATGCCCGAGCCCCGACCACCGCCACGAAACCATCTCGTGCCATCGCCAACACCTCCTGTGCTGGGTGTGAGTGTGAGAATTTTTCCCCTCGACCCGCGGCGGCCCCAGCGCCGCCCGGCCGCAGGGCGAGCCCGAAGCGGTTCCGCCCCCGTCACCCGAAGGGCCGAAACGCAGTGAAGGACCCCTGTACCATTGAGTGACGCTGGACTGACTCACGGTGGAGCGCGCCGCGGGAGGGATAAGTGGAGGGGACCCCGGTGGGCTTCGCCCACAGGGGCGGCGGCCGTTTATGCTCACGCGGCGCGAGAAGCCGGAGGGGTTGACGGGGGCGGAAGAGGCGGTAGACTCGGGCGACCTGCGGCCGGGCGGGCGAAAAATTCGAATTCGATTTCCTTATGGGGCTGGTGGGTGGGGACGTGGCCCGCCAGGGCCACCTGGCGCGCGAGCGCCTGCTCTACGGCGACCGAAGGGAGCCCCAGGCGAGCGGTAGCGAAGCCGCAACTACCCCGCGCGAAGGCGCGGGGAACAGGAGGTGAGGAGCATGGGGGACTCAGTCCACCAACGGCGGGCGGGTGGGGCTGGCGGATGACTCGCGCTCACCGGGCTCAGACACCGCTATGTCCCGTCTGGCCGTAGAGATCCCTCGATCAATCAGTTCTAGGAAGTGTGGCCAGGCCACAATCTCAGGGTCGCGACTCGAGGCGGCTACCACGCAGACCACGCTTGTCGTGAGCGCGGGCACCGAAGCGATCCAATATGCCCGTTGCCGCGCGGACCGAGTTGCCTTCAGATGTCGGTTGGACAAGTGGTTTTTTCTCAGTATACTCGCGGTGATTCGTACCCAAGTCCGCCGCGAAGGAGGAGGGCTTGGCCACTGATCTACCCGTTCAGGAAGGCCAAATCCTAACCGGGCCCCTGTTCAGCGAGCCCATGCGGGTGGAGACCGTGGCACCAAATGGCCCGGCCGCTTGGACCCTGGGCCTTGTCGGGACCCAGACCGAACGCTTCCGCCGGGTCTCGCTGACGAAGGACCAACTCGCCACCCTAACGATCCTCTCGCCCACGTGCTCCTACACGGGCGACGGCGGACTGGTCCGGCTGGGACTCCAGGCATATGCGCTCGGTATCGCCTGGGAGTACGACCCCTATTTCGGGCTCTCGATTTCCAGGGTGGACCCGCTCCCCCACCAGCTAGAAGCGGTCTATGACTACCTCACGAAGGTCGCCCGGGTGCGGTTTCTTCTGGCTGACGACGCCGGTGCCGGGAAGACGATTATGGCAGGGCTCCTGATCCGGGAGCTGAAGCTCCGCGGTCTCGCCGATCGCATTTTGATCGTGATTCCGGCCAACCTCGCCTTCCAGTGGCAGCGAGAACTTCGGGAGAAGTTTGACGAGAAGTTCCTGGTCCTCCGAGGCCCGGACCTTCGCGTCCAGTTTGGCGTCAACCCATGGCTAGAACACGCCCAGATCCTGACCTCACTCGACCTCGCCAAGCGGGACGAGATCCTTCCGAGCCTCCGCCAGAGCCACTGGGATCTCGTCGTCGTGGACGAGGCCCACCGGATGTCCGCGGCCGCCGAGGACAAAAAGAGCCTTCGCTACAAGCTGGGGGAACTGCTCCGGGAAATTACCGACCACTACCTTCTCCTGACGGCGACCCCACATAGGGGCGACCCTGAGAACTTCTCCCTTTTTCTCCGCCTTCTCGACCAGGACGCCTTCGCCGACGTGAAGTCGATCCGGGAGGCCATGGACCGTCGCCGGGCACCCTTCTACCTGCGTCGCACCAAGGAGGCGATGGTCTACTTCCCCGAGCGCCAGGAGGACGGCACATGGGCCGCTCGGAAGATTTTCACGAAACGCATCCCGCATTCGGTAGAGTTTGCCATCGATGGCGATGAGTTCAAGCTCTATCGGGACGTGACCCATTTCGTGAAGGCGCAAAGCGCACGGGCTGCCGCCCAGGAGGAGGACGTTCGCGCCAAGGCAATCGGCTTTCTCATGGCCCTTTACCAGCGGCGTTTGGCGTCTAGCACTCACGCCCTGCGTCGGTCCCTGGAAAACCGTACGCGACGCCTTGGCGAAAACCTGAAGAAGGCCGCCGAACTCGCCCGCCTCGCGCCGCCTGAGCTACCGACTGCGGAAGAGCTGGAGGAGATGGAGGATCAGGAGCGTGAGCACTTTGAATCCCTCCTGGAAGCCATCAGCCTCTCCCAGCATCCGAAGCAGGTCGAGGAAGAGATCACCGAGCTAAATCGCCTCGCGGCTCAGGCCCAGGCTGTTGAGGACTCGGTCTCGGAGGAAAAGCTTGCTCGCCTTAAACGCCTTCTCCAGGAGGAAAGGTTCTTTGATCGCCCCGATCAGCGTCTGCTCATCTTCACCGAGTTCAAAGACACCCTGGACTACCTAGTCCAGCGGCTCAGGGGATGGGGGTTTCGGGTCGGCTTTATTCACGGCAGCATGAAGCCCGGCACCCGCGAGGAGCCCGGTACCCGCCTGTACGCCGAACAGCAGTTCAAGGACGGCGAGATCCAGATCCTTGTCGCCACCGAGGCGGCTGGGGAGGGGATCAACCTCCAGGTCTGCCATATCCTGTTCAACTACGACATCCCTTGGAACCCCAATCGCTTAGAGCAGAGAATGGGGCGCATCCACCGCTACGGTCAGACCAAGGACTGCCTGATCTTTAACTTCGTTGCCGTCAATACCATCGAAGGGCGTGTGCTTCAGAAGCTTCTCGTAAAGCTCCAGGAAATCCGTGATGCCCTCGACGACGACGCGGTCTTCAACGTGGTGGGCGAAATCCTCCCGGCCGCCCACATGGAGCGGGTCCTTCGGGACTACTATGCCGGCCGCCTCGGCGACCAGGACTTGGAGGACCGCCTGCTCCGAAACGTCAACGAGGAAAGCTTCCGGGCTATCTGCCAGAACGCCTTGGAAGGGCTCGCCTCCAAGACTCTCAACCTCGACATGCTCATCGAGCGGCGCGCCAAAGCTCAAGAGCGCCGGATGGTCCCCGAGACTATTGCTCGCTTCCTCCGCGAGAGCGCCCCCCAGGTCCCAATGACCCTCCGGGAGGTAAAGGCCCTGCCGCATACCTTCGAGCCAGCGGCAGTCCCGGCCACTCTCAAGCGGTACGAGCGAGAGCCCGACTGGCGGCTCCCCCCTCTCGTGACGCGTTATCCGCGCCTTTCTACTGACCGGGAGATCGCAGAGACGCATCACCTGGAGTGGGTTACCCCGGGGCACCCACTCTTCGAAGCCCTTCGTCGCCATGCCCTCGCTCAGGCCCGGCCCCACTTTGCTCAGGGAGCCTCCTTCTACGCCCTAGATGTTACGGAGCCCGCCCGCCTCGACGTTTACCGAGCCCGAGTGGTGGACGGCCTTGGCCAGGTCATCCATGAGCGCGTCTTTGTCGTACGTCTCGTCCAGGGGCAGGAGCCCGCGCTGTACGAGGTAGGCGTCTTCGGGAACCTCCAGCCGACTCCCGCGCCAGCTACCCTCCCCCCTGTGGCCTCGGAGCCCGAGGCGCTCACGTGGCTCCACCAGGGGGCTCTTCATCCGTTCCTGGAGGAGGTCCATGCTGAGCGTGTGGCCGAGATCGATCGAATAGCAGCTCATGTCGAACTGTCCCTCACTGAGCTGATCGAGAGGGAGGACCGGCTGATCGGCCGGCTCATGGAGGACAAGGAACGCGGTGCCGAGGGCGCCGCGGGGAACCTGGCCCAGGCCGAGGAACGACAGTCCGTCCTCCTTAACCGAAGGGAGCGCCGCCGAGAGGAGCTAGGGCGACAACGTGCCCTGTCCCTCCAGGCCGTTGAGCGGATCGCGAGCGCCCTAATCCTCCCGCATCCCGAGGCCACTAAGCCCGAGATCCAGCGCCTCCGCCAAAACCCTGAGACTGAGGCCGCCGCCATGAGCGTAGCCATCGAGTACGAACGGGTTCAGGGGCGTGCCGTCGCCGATGTCCACGAGCAGAACTTGGGCTACGACCTGACCAGCCTCGATACCCGGACCGGCGAACTCCGCCTCATTGAGGTCAAGGGGATCGGCGAGGCGACTGGCTCTGTCCTCCTGACCCCGAACGAGCGTCGTGTAGCCGAGGACCGGCGCGACTGCTATTGGCTTTACGTTGTGACCCACTGCAATACAGCACCTATCCTCCAGGAACCCATCAAAGACCCAGCTCGCTTCCCGTGGCGCGAGGTCAAGAAGGTGGACCATTATTGGCTTGAAGTCGATGCTCTCACCCAACCGATGCAGGTCCGTGAACCCCCGGCTCGGTATGAGGCTTGACAAGGTACCGATCAGTGCGATACTTAGTTTGTAAGCGTGAATTACCCCCCCACTCGTCCCGGGCAACCTGGACGGTGGGCTATTACCCCCCCGGTGTCCCGCAAGGGACGCCGGGTTTTCTTTTGAGGCTACCTCCGAGCCAATCCAGGTGACCATTGCCTGACCGAGTCGCAGTTTTCATGGATGGTGCGAATATCTACAGAGCATTCAAGGCTGCCTTTGGCTCGGCCAGGTACTCTCCGCTAAAGCTGGCCATGGAACTGTCGGCAGGGCGGCAGCTCGTCCGGGCGAACTTCTACATCGCCGCTGTCCCGCAGCAGATGGGGGCGCAGCTCTATGCCAACCAACAGCGATTCCTGAATAATTTGAAGCAGCAGCAAGGTCTCACCCTCTGGACTGGCCGTATGGCTGTGACCAACGGTCGCTGGTACGAGAAGGGCGTGGACGTGAAGATTGCCACGGACATGGTGGCCATGGCTTACGCGGGCGACTACGATGTGGCGATTCTGGTAAGCGGTGACGGGGACCTAGTGTGCTGTCCCTAACGCTTCTTTACAACGGTGGATCTTGCCCAGGATCATGTCCGCATCCTTCGTCCACACGAATCGCGTCGGCGCCTCATTGTACGTCCGGAGGTACTTGTTGATGGCTGCGATGAGCTCTTTCACACTGCGAAAGGTGCCGCGTCGGATGCGCTTCTGGGTGATCTCGCCGAACCAGCGCTCCACCATGTTGAGCCAGGAACTCCCCGTGGGGATGAAGTGTAGATGAACCCGCGGGTGGCGCTTGAGCCAGCGCTTCACCGGCGGGCTCTTGTGGGTGCTGGAGTTGTCGACGATCAGGTGGAGGGCCAGCGCCGGGGGCGTCTCGCGATCGATGTGCGCCAGGAAGCGGATGAACTCCTTGCTGCGATGGCGCGGCAGACACTCCCCGATCACCTTGCCATCGAGCATGCTGAGCGCCGCAAACAGTGTCGTCGTCCCGTGCCGCTTGTAGTCGTGCGTCTGCCGGGCCGGAATGCCCGGGCGCAGCGGCAACAGCGGGGCTGTCCGGTCCAGCGCCTGAATCTGGCTCTTCTCGTCCACGGACAGGACCAGCGCCTTGTCGGGGGGATCCAGATAGAGGCCCACCACGTCGCGGAGCTTGTCCACAAAGTGGGGATCCCGGGAGAGCTTGAAGGTCTCGACCCGGTGCGGCTGGAGCCCGTGCTGCTTCCAGATGCGGTGGACCGTCATGCGCGACAGGCCCTGGGCCGTGGCCATCGTGCGGATGGTCCAGTGGGTCGCGGCGGGCGGCGTCGTGTGCAACGTGGCCTCCACGACCCGCTGGACGACCTCCGGCGCGATCGCCTTCTTGCGGCCCGGCCGCCGCGCGTCCCGCATCAGCCCGGGCACGCCCGAGCGCGCGAAGCGCTGGCGCCAGAGCAGCACCGTCGGCCGGCTGATGCCCAGCTGGCCGGCGATCGCGTGATTCGGCACGCCCTGGCCGGCCAGGCGCACGATGCGCGCGCGCAGCGCCACCTTCTGCGGCGTTTTCCCGGATCCCACGAGGAACTTCAGTCGCTTCGCCTGGTTCGCGTCGATCCAGAGGGCTGGTGCTGGTGTGAACATGGCGACATGATACACCCCACACGGCTCTATTGTCAAGATATATTTGGGACACTACACTAGCGCCGGCGGTCCGGGAGGTTCGTCAGATCGGTCGCGTCGTGGAGAACGCTATGCCCCGCGCCCGCCGCTCCTGGCACCTCCTTCAGGAAAGCTCGAAGTTTGTCGAAATTGACGAGGCGATTTTCCAGCGTTGCGTTCTATGATCCCCAAGGAATGTAAGCGGCTGGCGGAGGTGGATTTCCCAATCGCTGAGGTTTCCAGGCACTCGGCGCGGGAGAAGTCGATCCGCCACGGGCACCCCTCCACGCTTCATCTCTGGTGGGCACGGCGACCGCTGGCGGCCTGCCGGGCCATGCTGCTGGCGCTCCTCCTCCCCGACCCGGCCGACTCTCATTGCCCGGATGAGTTCAAGACCAACGCACGTACGGCCCTGAGGCGACCACTGCCCCAACCGAGAGGAGCCACCGACCTCGATCTCCGTCGGGCGCTTCTCAAGTTCATCGCCGACTTCGCCAACTGGGACGCCTCTGCCGACCCGGTGTTCTTGGAGGCCGCACGCGCCCTAGTCAGGGCAGCCCATGGGGAGGAACTTCCCCTGGTCGTGGACCCCTTTGCGGGCGGCGGCTCAATCCCCCTAGAAGCCCTGCGCCTCGGGTGCGAGACGTTCGCCAGCGACCTGAACCCGGTTGCCTGCCTGATCCTAAAGGTGCTTCTAGAGGACGTCCCACGATACGGCTTAGAACTCGCCGAACGTGTCCGTCAAGAGGCGGTCTCCTTGAAGGAGCACTTAATGAAAAGTAATCTCTATCCAGTTGGTCCAGACGACCGGCTAGCCTCGATTTTCACGCGACGGAGTGGAGCTAACAAACTTGGCTCGGCCCCCCGCTCGCTGAGCGCAGATAGCGGGGAGATGTCTCACGAATAGAGTTATGTCATTCGGTGTAGAGAAACTGCGGGTCTTGCAGAACGACCGGCAGAAGAGTGCCGTGATGGGCGTGTCGCGGGGCGCGGGCCGGTCGGGGATTCTCCCGAGGGGGAAGGCGCCAGCCCCAAGGCGTAGGGGGCGATTTTTCTTGACGGCCCAGGATGTTGTTACTGGTAGACTCATGGATGATGCCTTCACCCAATGGGATAACGCTGGACGACCGCTTCTTCCTGGAGCCCCGGCATCCGCGCCAGCGGCAGTACGAGGCCTTGCGCGCCTACATCGTCGACGGCTGGCCCTCCGCCGTGGCCGCCCAGTCCTTCGGCTACACCACCGGGGCCTTCCGGGTGCTCTGCCACAAATTCCGCCACGGGGCGCTGGGGGACTTCTTCCGCGACATCCCCCGGGGGCCGCAGGTCCGGACGAAGAAGGACCCGGCCCGGCCGCTCATCGTGGCTCTGCGGAAGCAGAACCTCTCGATCTACGACATCCTGGATGCCCTGACCCAGCAGGGGCACCCCCTCAGCCTCACCGCGATTCACGAGGTGCTGCGCGCCGAGGGCTTCGCCCGGCTGCCGCGCCGCCGCGACGAGGAGCGGCCCCAGCGCCCGCGACCCGAGCGGGCCGCCGTGGCCGACGTGCGGCAGTTCCACCTCGCTCCGCGCCGGTTTGCGACCGCCCTGGGGGGCCTGTTCGTGTTCGTGCCGTGGCTGGTGCGCCTGGACCTGGAGGCGCTGGTGGCCGCGGCGGGCCTGCCCGGCACGCGGATGATTCCCGCGGCGCATGCGGTGCGGGCCACCCTGGCGCTCAAGCTGACGAGTACCGAACGCAAGAGTCACGTCATGGACCTGGTCTTCGACGAGGGCCTGGGGTTGTGGACCGGGCTGAACGTGCTGCCCAAGACCACCTTCCTCAGCCAGTACTCCAGCCGCCTCGGTCCCCGGCGCTTGGTCACGCTGCTGGAGGGCTGGGTGCGGACCCTGCGGGAGCAGCAGCTTCTGCCCGGCCGCTCGTTCAATCTGGATTTCCACTCGATCCCGTTCTTTGGTGCCGACGAATTCATCGAGAAGCACTACGTCTCCCGGCGCAGTCGCCGGCAGAAGAGCGTGCTGGCCTTCCTGGCCCAGGACGGCGACACGCGGGTGCTGTGCTACTGCAACGCGGACCTGCGCAAGGGCGAGGAGGCGGCGGAGGTGCTGGCGTTCGTGCGCTTCTGGACACGGCAGACCGGCAAGCCGCCGCCGCACCTGGTGTTCGACTCCCAGCTCACCACCTACCGCAAGCTGGCCGAGTTGAACGCCTTGGGGGTGATCTTCATCACCTTGCGCCGGCGCTCGCCCGGCCTGCTGCGGGAGATGGCCCTGCAGCCCCGCGCGGCGTGGCGCACCGTGCATCTGGATGTGCCGCAACGGCTCTACCAAACGCCCAAGGTCATCGACCAGCGGGTGCACCTGCGCGCCTACGGCAAGGCTCCGCTGCGCCAGCTGTTCATCAAGGACCTGGGCCACGAACAGCCGACCGTGCTCTTGACCAACGATTTCCACGCCACCCCGTCGGCGTTGATCATCCGGTACGCCCGGCGCATGCTCATCGAGAACGGCTTGGCCGACGCCGTGGACTTCCTCCACCTCGACGCGCTGAGCTCGGCCGTCGCCTTGAACGTCAGCTTCGATGTCTTGCTGACCACGATGGCGACCGGGCTGTATCGCCTCCTGGCCCACAAGCTCCGCGGCTTCGAGCGCGCGCAGCCGCGTCAGATCTGGCGGCGATTCCTGAAAAGTCCCGCTCACGTCCAGGTCACGGCGACCGAGGTGGTGGTGGAACTGCCACGACGCGCCCACAACCCCATCCTGATCGCCTCGGGCCTGCTCGACGAGCGCACCGCCGTCCCGTGGTGGAATGGCCGCCAGCTCCGGTTCGAAATTCCCTGACGACCGCCTCACAATGTTAGTCCTTTTGGTAGCGTGAAAATCGAGGCTAGCGACCGCCTATCTTTGGTCAAGAGTAGTGCGCTGTGAAGCACCCGAATGTGGAGCGATCTTCCCCCTTCTTCGTACCTTGTGGCTGTCACGTCGCGAGAATCGACCTTGGGCCTTGCGCCTTGGAGTAGTTCGTCATAAGAACCAAATGCCGACTATCCAAATCGAGGTCTTTACCCCCGCAGGGTCGGACACTGTGGGAGGAGGAACTGTTGCGGGTGGAAAAGCAGTGTGTCCCGCCTGCTCGTCCGTTATGCCCCGAACTCGTATTGAGGCGCAGTTAAGAAGTCAAGGTGGAGGCACGAATTCTGCGAGACTTATTGCCATTGCCACGAGCGATGATGCGGGACGTGGGTTCCGTGCTCCTCTGGACTCTGACCTTATCCCTGTGTCTCGGGCCAGATCGCTTGACGAGGATCTCAAGCGGCAGACATATCCTGAGGGCCGCTCAGTTCTACCCGACGAGCCGCTGAACCCCGTCCGCCCCTCGCCGAACGCACGTGGTCTGTCAGCGGTAACGCGGTACGGGATGAAGGCGTTTTCCGATTGCCACTTGGCGAGGCAGAGGGTCATTCTGGCGGCAGCTGTTGATTTTCTTCGGAAACGTGGGAGCGCGGGAACAGGCCTGGACCAGGCAATAGGACGTTGTTTGCTTATCATACTCAGCCGGTGCGTGGACCGCTGGAGTAGCTGTTGCCGACTGGACTCGACGCGGGATACTGTCACGGGTTCCTTTTCAAAGCAGGCGCTCCAGCTTGTATGGGACTTCTGTGAGGCGAATCCAGCAAGTGCGTGGTCTGGCGGCATGGATAACGCGGTTGAATGGGTCCTTAAGGTCCTTGAAAATACTTCAGTAAGCATAAGGGAGGTCGGCCAAGTGCAACTCGCTGATGCGCGGGGACTTCCGTTGCCAGATCACGGTGTCCAGGTTTGGTTCACGGACCCCCCTTACTACGATTCTGTCCCGTATGCGGACCTGTCGGATTTCTTCTACTGCTGGCTAAGGCGCGCGAACCCGGATGATCCTGTCTTTTGTGACCCTTTCGATTGTTTGAATGCCCTTACGCCGAAACTTCAGGAGTGTGTGTGGAATCAAGCTTACGACGTTGACGGGAAGATCAAAGATGCGCGCTTTTTCGAGGAATGCATGCGACAGGCGTTTGAGGAAGGACGTCGTGTCCTCACGGAAGAGGGCATCGCATGCGTAGTTTTCGCGCACAAGACAACGGAAGGCTGGGAGGCACTGCTAAGCGGAATAATCGGAGGCCGTTTCGTCGTTACGGCTTCATGGCCGGTTCAGAGCGAAATGAAGACTCGGACTGCTGCGAGGGATGCGGCCTCACTAATGGGAAGCATCCATTTGGTTTGTCGGGCGCGTTCCGATGACGCACCAGTCGGCGACTGGGGCGACGTTGTCGGCAGGCTTCCAAATCGGGTGAACGAGTGGATGAAACGGCTGCAGGATGAGGGATTGCGCGGCGCGGACCTAGTGTTCGCGTGTATAGGCCCGGCGCTGGAACTGTTTAGCAAGTATCGCCAGGTTGAGACACCTGACGGTGAGGTTGTCAGACTGTCGCCGAATCCTGATGCGAAGAGCGAGCCGGCCAAGCGTGGGTATCTGTCGTATGTCTGGGAGGTCGTGGGGCGGACGGCACTGGCCCAGGTGCTGGGGGAGGGGGAAGCGAAGACCGGGAATAGTGCGGCCGGCGTTCTGGAGGAGGACGGTCGCCTTACCGCCCTCTTCCTGTGGACGATTCAGAGCACGAGCATTGATGAGAACGGGAGGAAGGGCCAGAAGGCGTCGGAGGATGGGAATGACGAGCCGGAAGACGAGGAGGAAGAAGAGGTTGGTGGGAGGAGCAGGAAGAGAGGGCTTACGCTGATCTATGACGTCGCCCGACGCTTCGCCCAACCTCTCGGCATTCACCTGGACCAGTGGGAGGGCCGGATCATCGAGACGGAGAAGGGGATCGTCCGCCTCTTGCCTGTCCGTGAGCGCACTGCCCAGCTCTTCGGCGAGGACGGCGCCTCGGGGGTCGCTCAGCGAATCGAGGCCACGGCAAGGGCGGGTAAGACGCCTGCCCAGGCTACTCTCTTTCCTGAACTCACGTCCCCTCTCTCCGTTTCCGCGAGGAAGGGTCGGAGCAAAGCGCGTCCCCAAAAGGCCGTGGGCAGCATGGAGGACCTGGAGGCTCGTCGCGATGCTACCACCCTTGACCGTATCCACGCGGCCATGCTCCTCCAGGCCGGTGGAGCCTCGAACGCACTCCGCGTACTACTCCAATCTGAGATTGATCGCGGCCCCGACTTTCTGCGCCTTGCCAACGCCCTCTCTGCCCTCTACCCCAAGGACAGCGAGGAGAAACGCCTCCTGGATGCTATGCTGCTTGCGGTGCCGAGGTGAAGGCCCAGCTTGATGGCAGAGCCGGTGACCGAATATGTCATTACGCCACATGCGGCGTTCGAGATGCAACGGCGTCGGCTGAGTGAGGAAATGATCCGAGCGGTTCTTGCTGCGCCTGAGCAGCAGCTCCACCTGCGTCCCGGACGGGTCGTCCTCCAATCGCGGATTTCTGTAGGAGTTCCCCCCAGGACGTACCTTATCCGGGTGTTCGTGGATGTCGGCCGTGATCCTCCAGAAGTCGTGACCGCATATCGCACCAGCAAGATTTCCAAGTACTGGGAGGAAGGACCATGAAGGTCGCTTACGATCCGAGAACGGATACGCTCAGTGTGATCCTGAAGGAGAACACACACGTCGCGGAGAGCGATGAGGATAAGCCAGGCGTCATTCTAGACTACGACGAAGAGGGAAATCTGGTCTCCCTGGAGATCCTGGATGCCTCCAAGCGCGTGACAGACACACGGAAGATGGAGTTCCAGCTGACGGAGTAGCCGATGGAGCCCTGGTACAAGGTTGCGCTGCCGCGCGCGGAGGTGCGCGAGGGCCGCTCGTTCAATCCGAATGAGTTTGCCATCGCGCTGGACCAGGTAGTCGCCGGGCGGGGGCCTGAAGACTATCGGGACCCGAAGAAGTTCATTGCCAGGACCTATTTCACGCGTGCCCTCCGCGAGCACGTTGGGATGGTACTCCGGCGGCTGGCTGGCCAGACGGCGAACACCGCTCCGGTGTTGACCCTCATTACCCAGTTTGGCGGTGGAAAGACCCACACCTTGACGACCCTCTATCACCTTGCCAAGAGCAGGCAATCGATCGCGGAGACGGAAGGCATCGCATCGCTTCTACACGATGCCGGCCTTGCGGAGATACCCAAGGCGACCGTAGGGGTTTTCGTTGGCAACGCGTGGGACCCGCGGGAAGGGCGGGAGACGCCCTGGCTTGACCTGGCATGGCAGCTGGCCGGCGCGGAGGGCGTGCGGGCGCTCGGGCCGACGGCCAAGACGACGGCGCCTGGTACCGACGCCTTGGCGCGTCTCTTCGAGGCTGCTGGTGGGCCGGTCCTGATCCTCTGCGATGAAGTGCTGAACTTCATGAACCGCCATCGGACAATGGCTGATGGCCTCTATGCGTTCGTACAGAACCTTACGGTAGCGATGACAGGCACAACCCACGGCGCGGCGGTTCTGAGCCTTCCCCGAAGTCCGGTCGAGATGACGGAGTGGGACCTAACCTGGCAGGAGAAGCTGTCGAAGGTGGTCCGCCGGGTGGCCAAGGATTTGATTGTTGGCGATGAGACCGAGGTGAGCGAGGTGATCCGCCGCAGGCTGTTTGAGACAATCGGCCGGGATACCGCGATCAAGGCCGTGTCGAGGCAGTACGCCGACTGGTGCTTCGAGCGGCGGGCGCAGCTTCCCCCCGAGTGGACGGCCGTCGATACGGCTACGACGGAGGCCAAGGCGAGGGAGTTCCTACGCACTCGCTTCGAGGCGTGCTATCCATTCCACCCGTCTACCCTCTCAGTCTTCCAGCGGAAGTGGCAGGGCCTCCCGCAGTACCAGCAGACGCGAGGGACCCTGGCGATGCTGGCCCAGTGGGTGTCGCTGGCCGCACGCGACGGGTTCATGAAGGCTCGCCGTGAGGCCCTGATTACCCTGGGGTCGGCCCCGCTGGACCTCCTGGAGTTCCGTTCGGTGGTGCTGGGGCAGCTAGGAGAGGCCCGCCTAGAGTCGGCGATCGACACTGATCTAGTTGGCCAGAACAGTCGTGCCCGTGCCCTGGATGCCGATACTAAAGGCGCCTTGAGGGACATCCACCGGCGGGTGGCCTTGGCCATTCTCTTCGAGTCGTCGGGGGGCATGGTGGAGAAGGTGGCGCACCTCCCCGAGCTGCGGTTTGCTATCGGCGAACCTGAGGTAGAGACGACCAGCGTGGATAACGCCGCCACCGCCCTGGAGGCCAAAGCCTACTACCTACGGAAGGTGGGCACTGACGGCTATCGCTTTGGCTTTCAGCCGCGGCTCAAGAAGGTGGTCAACGACCGGCGGGCATCACTGGGGGAGGAGGAAGTCGCCAAGGCGGTTCGAGCCCTGGTGAGGAAGGAGTTCGAGCGGGGAGCCTCATTGCCGATGTTCTGTTTCCCCCCCGACGGCTCCGAGATCGTCGATACCCCCCGGTTGACCCTCATCGTGCTGGACCCGGCACAAGAGTGGGAGCCGAAAGGAGACATCCAGGGACGGGTTGCGACATGGACTCGGCAACGAGGCGGATCAGACCGGCTATTCCCCGGCGCCCTGGTTTGGTGCGCGAAGAGGCCGGGGCGTGATCTGCGGGACAAGGTAGAATTGTGGCTGGCATGGCAGCGAGTCCACGCTGAGCTGACTGAGGGTCTCCTGGGAGCCGAGTTCGATAAGAACGAACGGGCGGGGGTTGTGGCCGAAGTGAAGGAAGCGGAAGACGAAGCTCAGAGCGAGGTATGGGCTGAATACCGTTTCGTGATTCTTGCAGACCCCGGCGCTCCAGATGGGATCAGGGTTCTCGACCTTGGACCAGGACATCGTAGCGCCAACGAAACCTTGTGCGGGCGCGTGATCACCACGCTCAAATCCCAGAACTACCTGAACGAGTCTGTGGGGGCGGGCTACATCGAACGAAAGTGGCCTCCCGCCTTCAAGGACTCTGGGGCGTGGCCGCTGTCCGGTCTCAGGCAAGCATTCCTCAATGGATCTTTGACCCGCCTAGTGGATGCCGACGCGGTCCTGAAAGGAAAGATCCTGGAGTCTATCCTGAAGGGGGACTTCGGTCTCGCCTCCGGCCAGCAAGCCGGGGGCGGCTTCTCCCGGGCTTGGTTCAAGGAGGCGACTTCGGCGGACGAGGTGGTCTTCGACAGCCAGACTTACTTGCTCCTCCCCGCGGTGGCCCAGGCGCTCAAGGTGGCCCGAGAGCAGCCAGTGCCCCCGGAGCCCGGCGGGGGAGTAGGGGTAGTCGTGGATGGGGGCCCAAGGCCCAAAGAAGCCCCGCCGGAGGGACCTGTTGCGGGTGTCCGCCGTATTCATCTCCGAGGATCAATCCCGCCCGAAATCTGGAACCGGGTGGGCAACAGGCTCGTTCCTAAACTTCGCGGCGGCGCAAGCCTTGACATCTCCCTGGGGTTCGATGTGGAGGTCCAGGCGGCGAGCTTCAACCATCTGCTCAACGAGATTCAGCAGATCCTCTCCGACTTGGCCCTGAGCGACCGCATTCAGGTGGAAACCGACTAAGGTCGAGTCCGGGGGAGAATGTCCAATGTTCGATACACCGGGCCGACGGTGCGAGATGGTCCGATACCCCCGAGTAAGGGCTTTCATGAGCCACGCTCTTTTGCGGGGGAAGCCACCGACACCGAAGCTGAGCGCATCGGTGCTCCGTCTGCGGACCCACGTCCTGGTTGCGCCTGGGTTGCGTCCCGTGCTACGTTCTGCCGTGATCTGCAATGTGTAACTCTCTAAATAGCCGAACTTTCGGAAGGGGAGTCACTACTTCTGGAAGTTCCGACCTGTGCTCTGACGGCTGGAAGGTGCCCGCAGGACCCGGGCGCTCTGGTTTCAGCGGAATTCTCCACGCCAGACCGGACACGTCAGTCCGCGCTCAGCACGTGAAATCCCTCGCGCTCTGCAGCGATGGCCTGCTGTTGGTCCAGGGTCACGAACTCGATCGTCGCCGGATCGTCCTCGGCGGCAACAAGAGCAGCGCCGATCTGAAGGGCGTCGGCCGCCCTCACGGGATGAGTCTCCACGATGCGCTCGGCATAACGCCGGACCGTTTCCACCGCCGTCACCTCGGACCAATGCCGCCAGGCGCTTAGAATCTCCCGGCGGGCAGTGAGAAGACGCCGGGTAGCGCCAGGTTCCTGCCGCCGGCGGCGCGCGAGAGCGGACAGGAGCTCCACCCGTGTGAGCGTCCAGACGACGACTTCGGGGTCTTCACGCACCCAGCGCTCAACTTCGACGGTGGCCCGTTCGGCGACGACCAGGGCAACGAGCGCGGAGGTATCCCAGAACCTCACCAACCGCCCTCGCGCTCGCGCAGGAGGTCCCTCAGCACGCTACCCCGAAGGCGCGGGGGTTTTCGCTTTCCGAGCCACTCCGGCAGGCCCCCCGCGCCTCGGCGAATTAACCCCCGCCGTTCGAGTCGTACCAGCCGGGCCTCCTTACCCCGCGCGCCACGGGCGGTCGGCTGCAAGGGAACGAGTTGGGCGACGGGCTGATCCCGGTCGAGCACTAGTACCCACCCGCCACCGCGGACATGGTCCAGATACCGGGAGAGATTGTTCTTTAGCTCGCCAATCTTAGCCTTTTTCATGTGGCCATTTTAGCTATATTCATTCGACACGTCAAATCGGATGTCGGCTCATCGCATGCTGGGGCTGGAGCAGGTCCAAGGGTTGGGCTGTTCGCCCATTAAAGCGGTACGTGAGCTGGGTCCTGCGCGCGGAGGCGCAGCGCTTTCATACCATCATAAACGCCATTCTCGGACTGCTCGAGGCCACGCTAGGGATTCAAGAACGGTGGCGATATCGCGGGAGTGCAGGTGGTCCCTCCGGAGCTGCTCGATTAGCGTACCCTGAACTGGTTGAGCCAACCCCATTATAGGCCAGGGCGGCTACAGCCGCTTGGCCATCACCTGCTGCTCCTCAGCCTCGAGCAACTCGCGCACGGCCGGAGATATCAAGCCGGAGAGGGTCTCTATCCGCGGATCGGAGCGATCCCTGGACTACAAGTCGACGAGTCCGGGGATTCGGGACGAGCCATCATCATCGGGGAACTCACGAGGCGCGTCGCTTCGCACGGATCGAGGTAGAGAGCATAGCCGACATCTCTGAAAGCGCCGCACCGAGTCAACGCTCAGGCGCTCTCCGCCTTCTCCCGACAAGGTCCCACAGGCGTATTCGGCCCGCAGGCCGCTCCGAGGTGATCCCTCGGAGGCGAGGGCCTGGGAGCCTGCAGGACGCGGCTCGACGGTGGGGGCCTATATCTCCCCCCTTTTCGGGCGATTCGGGCTTCTCACCAGGTGTCGGGGCCGTCTCCTCGCCTCGATCTGCGGCTGTGCTACTGACCGGCTTCGGGGAGGCCGAACGCGGCAAGGATCCCCGGCCGGCGCGCGGTCGGCGTGCGAAAAGGCTCGGCGCCACCGACGGGGACAAAAAGCATCATCTCCCCTCTGGAGTTGGCTCCCAGCGAGGCCCCCGAGAGCCCGAGCCCGCCGAAGAGGATCCGTCGGAGCAGCCGCCCTGTTTGGGCGTCCAGGGCGTAGAAGACCCCTCCCCGGTCTACGGCGTACACGACCCCACCGCTTACGATGACCGCCGCGCTCTGGTAGCGGTGGGGCATCTCGAACTCCCAGCGGATCGTCCGCGTGGCGAGGTCGATGGCGTAGAGGGTGGACCGGTGAGGCGGCTCGTCGAGCACCTTCCAGCGGTAGCCTTCGATCTTCCCGCCCTTGTAAGAGAGCTCCTCGTGGAGGATGTCGCCGCTTCCGTGGATCACTGTCCCGCAGGCGGTCTGGCTCACCACGTAGAGGATGCCGTCGGCGAGGGCCGGGTAGTGCGCGATCCCTCCGGACGGGCCGGGGCAGACGACTTTGCCGACCAGGGCTTCATGGGTCGCCGTCATGTCCGCCCCGGCCCCGGCGTTGTCGTTCAGGGTGTTCTGGTGAAGGCCCACTCGAATGGGCTCGTACACAGGCTGTCCGGTCGAGGCGTCGAGGACGTATACGTAAGAGTTTTTCGACCCGTTGATCACCACCTTCCGCGCTACCCCCTGGATAGGCAGAGTCGCCAGGATGAGGCTCCAAGCCGGCTCGTGCAGGGTGAGGTCGTGGGGGTTGCTCTGATAGTACCAGATCAGCTCTCCGGTGGCGGCGCGGAGCGCCACGATGGACGAGCTGTAGAGGTTCGGGCCGGGACGGACCGCCGCGTTGAATTCCGGGGCCGGGTTGCCGGTGGTGGAGTAGACGAGGCCGGTGTCGGGATCCGCGGCGATGAGCGACCAGAGCGTTCCGCCGCCGATCAGGTCGGTCGTGCCCCAGTCGCCCGGGTACGGCGGGATGTTTCCCCTGCGGGCGTCACGGTTCCAGCCAGGATCACCGCCTTCGGGAGGCACCGAGAACCAGCGCCACCGGAGTGAGCGGGTCCGGAGACCGTAGGCGGCCAGGAAGCCGCGCCCGCCGTAGATGCTGCCGCCGCCGGGGCGGAGAAAGAGAAGATCTCCGAGGATGGCGGGAGCGTTGTTGCCGAAGTAGCGGCCCCGGGTTCCGGGCACGCCCCGGCAGGTCTCGGGAATCGTCCAGCGCACGCCGCCCCCTTTGGCGTCGATCGCGTAGAGGGTGCAGTCGGAGGCGAGCATCAGGATCATCCCGGCGTGATAGCGAAGCGTGCGC
Organism: Candidatus Rokuibacteriota bacterium; assembly: GCA_016209385.1. Lineage (NCBI taxonomy): Bacteria > Candidatus Rokuibacteriota > Candidatus Rokuibacteriota bacterium. The sequence continues at coordinate 2,940 of JACQWB010000171.1, read as the reverse complement.
TGGGAGAGGACGCGCCCCCACCAGGGCTTCTGCGGAAAAGTCCCGACGTCCACCTGGAAGTGCCAGAGCTCCCGGCCGGTCAGCGCGTCGATGGCGACGAGACGGTTGAAGTTGGTGGCGACATACACGGTTCCCCCCACCACGAGGGGAGTGGTCTGGACCCCCATGGCGCGGCTCAGGTCGGGCTGGTGAAAGGGGTTGTCGGGGACCTGATAGATCCACTTGAGCTCGAGCGCCTTCACCGTCTCCCGGGTGATCGCCGTCTGGGGGCTCGCGTTCGTGTTCTGAGCGTCGTACGCCGGAAGCGCCCAGTCGAGCCCGGGCCGGGGCTCGGGCGTCTGGGCGACGGGAGCCCCGACGCCTCCGAGGACCCCAGCGAAGGGCAAGAGGAGGAGCGCCCGCCGGATCATCGCCTAGCGCCCGACCCGCTCAGGCCTGGAGGTTGTAGAGCCGCCGCGCAGAGCGCAGATACGATCATGGCCCAACAATGTGAGACGGACCATAGCCAGAATAAACGCCCTGTCGGTGCTTCCGCTCAGGCCCGCCAGCGTCCTTGCCCCGGGGTCCGACCCCTCCCGGCGTGATGTGCATGTCCCGTCGAGAGCATGGCAGATGCTGATATGGAAGGACCAGTTGTCAAGCGTTTTCGTCTGGTCCCCGGCTTCGTCGTCCCAGTATATTCCTGACGGCGTCGGCGTGGGGCGGTTTCGGCAGAATCGCGACCACGACCTTCCGCTTGCTCTCATCGAGGGCCACGTAGATGGTATTCTTCTCCATGACCGGCCTCCTTCGCCTGTGGCTCTGTTCCTCACCCGGAACAACCCACGAATATGCGATAGGTCAGGTCGGTCCTTCTATTGTCTACAGCGTGGATGAAGAGCTGGTCAAGCGGAAACGCTGACGCGGGCGGCCATCCGGCTGCGTGGAGGGGATTAGCCCCCCGGCGGCGCTTCACCCCCACGCCCAGCACCGGCTCCGGTAGGGACAGTCCGCGCAGTGCTAGCCCACCAGAAAGGAGTTAGCGATGCCCTACCCAGTATTTCGCCCGCGCCGCCTCCGCGAGTCACCGCTCGTGAGGAAGATGGTCCGGGAGACCACGCTTCAGGTGGATGACCTGATCTACCCGCTCTTCGCTGTCCACGGGCGAGGGGTGCGGGAGGCGATCCCCTCCATGCCCGGGCAGCACCGGTGCTCGGTGGACGAGCTGGTGAAGGAGGCCAAGGACGCGGCCTCCATGCAGATCCCCGCGGTGCTCCTCTTCGGGGTCCCCGCCGGCAAGGACCCGCACGGCTCGGAAGCGTACGCTGAAGACGGGATCGTCCAGCAGGCGGTGCGAGCCATCAAGGACACCGTGCCTGACCTCTAGAACGCCGCTTCGCCTCCCCAGATCGCTCCGCGCTAAAGGGGGGATTTTGAGAGGGACGTGACAAACTGAATGCCCGGTATGGTCTTTTCCGTCAGTCGGTCGTCGTTGGTGATGAAGAGGTCCACCCGGGCGTGGGCCGCACAAGCAAGTTGAATCGCATCGGGAGGCCGGATGTCCCGGTCCCGGCGAATGCTCGCGTAGATGCGAGCAGCGTCTAGATTGAACGGAATTACAACGGATCCGGTAACGATGGCGGCTTCGTATTTCTGTCTGAGGGGCTCGCTCCCCGCTTCAGCGGGCTTCACGAGCACCTCGCCGAGCGTCAGCGCCGACGTGTAGAGCTGGTCGTTTCGACTCAACATCCGCTTACGCAGCGCTGCTGCCCGTTCGGAGAACTCGCCGTAGTCCTCGATCAAGTAGATAAACAGGTTCGTGTCCCAAAAGATCCGACTCATTCCCAACCCTGACGCAGACGGCGCACATACGCATCAGGGGCCTCACTCCCCCAGATCTCTTTGCCGAGGCCGCGAAGCTGGAGAATGGGGTCGGCTTTTTCCACGTCAGTTCGTGTTGCAACATACTCGGAGAAATACCAGTCCACCAAACGGTGGTACTCCGCCGGGATTTCTTCCTTCTCCGGAACCATCTTGGAACCATCTCGGGCAGGATGGTAAGGATCTCCCGGTCGGAAAAGTCGGCGGGTGTTTTTACCGGTTGCGAACAACATGCGATACCGGCCGGGATCCGGAGGCCGATTCGCAACGCAGTGCTGACGTGCGTGCACGTATACTCCGGGGCGCAATTTGCCGGTGATGGCTTCCTTTGCGGCTCGATCAACGATCTCCTGGACTGCGAAGTCCTCTCGGGACGAATTCTCTCTATGCAAAAGTGCTGCAGCAATCCAGGTTTCATCCGCGACTTTGATTGAGGGCTTCGAGGAGACGCCCATTTCGTTTTTAACTCCTCGATTCGGTAGTAGCCTAATTCGAAATCATGCCGAAGTGATGCAGGGCGCGCTCGATAGCCGGTTGCTTATCAGGCGGGCAGGGAACTTTAGAGTCATAGGGAATAGTTGCCCCCACTCCGAGGGCAACGGCTGATAATTCGGCTCTGTCATGGCTTCCCCTGCGGACGGCGTCCTTACCGGTCGGCTACGACACTACCCTTGATTTCATTTTCTACATGGTTACATGGTAAATTGGTATGTACATCATGTCAAAGATAAAATTTAGAAAGAGGGAGTATTGGCTATCTATTAAGATTAATTATAGATTTTTAAAGTTTGGCCTTCGCCTCTTGGATCGCAGGTCAATGGCAGATGCTGATATGGAAGGACCAGTTGTCAAGCGTTTTCGTCTGGTCCCCGGCTTCGTCGTCCCAGTATATTCCTGCCGGCGTCGGCGTCCAGGAGCTGATGGGGCGGTTTCGGCAGAATCGCGACCACGACCTTCCGCTTGCTGTCATCGAGGGCCACGTAGATGGTATTCTTCTCCACGCTCATCTCTTCGCGCGCCGATCGCACGTCCTCGCCATACGCCTTGACAGCATCCCCGCAGGGCATATAATTTATGCAT